>JAKIZM010000060.1 GCA_022708025.1 Bacteroidota bacterium
TCCTTTCCCTTAGGAATTATGCCCCGAATACAATAGCAGTTTATGTTAAGGCAGTTGAGCAATACTGCAATTATTCACACCTAACAAAACCCGATCAAGATTCTTTATATAAATTTGCACTTTTTCTCAAAAATAAAAATAATTCTCATAGTCATATTAAAAACTCAGTTATGGCAGTTAAACTTTACTCTGAAATTATTTTTAATCAAAAACTGAACAGCGATTTTTTACACGGATACAGAAAAGAAAGAAAATTACCAGATGTTCTCAGCGTAGAAGAAATACAAAAAATAATCGAATGCATCGAAAACCTTAAACACAAAACTATTATTTCTCTTATTTATTCAAGCGGCTTACGTATAAGTGAATGTATAAATCTTAAAGTTAAAGATGTTGATTCACAAAGAATGCTGCTAAAAATAAATCAATCGAAGGGTAAAAAAGATCGCTTTGTTCCATTCTCTGCTAAGATGCTGATGTTATTAAGAGATTATTATAAAGAATATAAACCAAAGGAATTTTTATTTGAAGGTCAATTTGAAAAATATTATTCTGCCCGCAGCATACAGTCTGTTCTGAAGAATGCACTAAATAAAAGTAAAATAAAGAAAAAAATTACAGTGCATTCATTAAGGCACTCTTATGCAACTCATTTGCTTGAACAGGGTACAGACATATCGCTGATCCAAAAAATATTGGGACATAAAGATATTAAAACAACACTTCTTTACACTCAAATCAGTGACTCACAGTTATCTAAAATAAAAAACCCCTTCGATTCCTTTTAATGATAAAATATTTTTTATATAACACAGTATCAGAAGTTTTTTATAGCTTATTTATGATCACAACAGATTGGTTTAATCATAAAAAATCAGCGTTACATTGTTTTTACTTAAATAATATTTTATAATCTTTTTCTTTTCCAGCGTTCCAATAATCATCGGGAATAACTTTCCAGTTGCCTGATAATTTTGGAGTAACAACTTTTTCATTTTCAATCCACTTCATCAGATAATATCTAAGATCTTTTTCTGTTGAATTGAGTATTCTTTTAGATAATTCTGTTTGTGGGATTTTGGCTCCGCGGGTAAGATGCCCGCCACCACCATTGCCGCGATAAGAATTAATTGCTACGCGATAGTTTGAATTAAGATCAAAAGGTTTGCCGTTTGAAAAACTAATAATAGTTACCTTTTCACCAATTGGTTTTGTGACATCAACAGTGTAATCAATTCCTGCAGCAGCATCATAATTATAAAAGCGCTCATCAAGCTCCGGCGATTTAGTTCTTTCTGAATATTTAATATTTCCATTTTCATCCAGCTTAAATTTTAACAGATTATCAGTTTTTTCTTTCATCTGATTAAACCAATTGCCGCAGGAGAACTCAAGACAATCTTTTATTTCTTGTCCGCTTAACTCCATTGTATAAAGGAGGTTTTCAAATCTGTAAAGATCAAACATATCTTTTACATAAACTGTTCCTTTATCAATCCCGGCATTGAATGAAAGCGGCGCTGTAAAGGAAACATCTGCATTAGTAAGATTTAATTGAATATTCTGAATTAAATCAACAAACTTTGAGGGACCGAAAATAGCATCTCGCGAAGAGATTGATTCGGTGAATTCACCGATAGGTCTGTTAACAAAATTTTTAACTTCATCGAAATTTTTTTCATATCGTTTTAAGAAATCAGGATCCGGGGAATAATTTTTCATACTTACAAGTTCACCTGTAATTTCTTTTTTATCATATATCATACATATTTTATCATACTGTAAAGTATAAGAAGCTGCGGCTACATTTTGTGCATTAGAAGTTGTTCCTAAAATTAAAACTTCTTTTCCGCTAGGACTTTTGGTTTTAAAATTCCACCCGGCATGATCGTGACCAACAAATATCAAATCAAAACCATTTACCCTTTCAGCTATAAGTCGTGATGCGTTTTCATTTTTGTATGAGTTTTCGTTTTCACCGCCGTAAGTAAAATCCACACCACTATGAAAAAGTCCTATCATTAAATCAGGTTGTTCGGTTTCTTTTATTTTTTTGACCCACTTTTTTGCAGTTTCAATCATATCGTCAAATCTGATTCCGCTCCATATTTTTTCAGGCAGCCACTTTGGAATAGCCGGAGTAATCAACCCGAGAATTGCAATTTTTACTCCACTGCGTTCAACAGTTGTATAAGGTTTAAAATATGGTTGTTCAGATGTAGTATTTACTGCATTTGCCGAAAGCCAGGGAAAATTAATTTCTTTATCAAATCTGTCATAAACTTCGTGTCCAGTTTCAATATCATGATTGCCGACTGTAGCAGCGTCATATTTCAGGTAGTTCATTACATCAGCAATGAGATGAAGCGTATCAGTTTTTTCAAAGTTGTAATAATAGGCAACCGGATCACCCTGAAGAATATCACCGTTGTCCAGAAGGAAAACTATTTGATTTGTATCTGCGCGCTGTTCCTTTAAAAAAGCCGATACTTGTGCAAGTGATGAATTTGAGGGGCGATCATTTACAAGATCATAAGGAAAGACTGCGCTGTGAACATCTGATGTTTCTATAATCTTAACCCTAACAGTTTGAGGAAAAGAAACTGTAACTGAAAATATAAGAACACTTATTAGAAAAAGAATTTTTTTAAGCATATAACTTCCGGTAGATTTCTATTTTAAAGATACAAAATTGGAAGTAAAATAATTATGAACTAATTTTTTATTAAAAGTGTAATAAAAAAGGGATGCAAGCGCATCCCTTTAAATAATTGTCGGATATATTTTTTTATTATTTATCAGTCAACTTTTTTAAACACCATTTTAGTTTTTCCGCTAACAAGAGTCAACTTCAGCTTATCGATAGAATATGTAACTGTTTTTTGATTAAGCGCGCTGATTACTGCTTTTTCTACCTTCATATTCGGGCAGCTCATAAGAGTTCCGCTTAGTTCACCAAATGTAATTTTATCTCCTGAAACGGAAATACTTCCAAAAAGATTATTACAGCCAGCATGTCCGCCAAATCTCATATCGGATAAAATAAATTCAAACTGTGGTGCCCCTTTTTGCAGTTTCTCTTTTTTAAGATTAAAGCCGGTCATTTCTTCCATAACCCAGATATCATATAAACGTAAATCGGCAAGAAATTTTCCACAGCCCTCAAATGTCTGAAATTTATTGTCAGCACTTTTTTTAGCTTCTACTCTTACCTTGTAAGGAAAATTTTCTCCCGACATATTATCCTGACAGTTTTCTCTGATTACGGTTATTATAAGTTCTCCCGATTCAGATTTAGTTCTGTATAATGTAAGATCATGATCTTTAATTCCTTCAACAGCGGGAGTGGATATATTAAAACCTTCCATCATCGAAAAGACAAAGTTTTTTTCGAGATCAAGCTCTAAAGTCCAGTTGGGTTCATTTCCTCTTCCAAAGAAATCAACACCATCAATGAATTTTTTCTGATAAAATTCAGGATTCAATTCAATCTTTTCTTTCACTGGTTTATCCTTATCGTTTGTAGTATATCCATCTATTTTCTTAACAGTACTTAAATCTTTTTTGAGCATGTACTGTGCTTCGACAGAAGGTTCATATCGTTCACTATCTTCATTAAGCCGGATCAGATTTTTAGAGCTAATTAAGAATAATTTATCTTCATCCATTCCGTATAATGCTATAACAGAATCTGATAGAAACACCCAATTTCCCTCATCAACAAAAACATCATCACCCTTTCCTTTATAAACAGATTTTTCGTTAAAAGTATAATCATCTTTTAAGTTTAGCTGATAATCAATTTCATCACAATCAGCACAAGGGAAAACACCAAGCCAAACTCCGTTTGTTACAAACTGAACCTGCTTTTGATCTGGTATAAAGTCAGGACCGGATGAACATCCGATATAGACTACCGCGATAAACAGAGATAGTATAATAGTTTTTTTCATAAATGTATTCTCCTTTAAATGAATTGTCTAAGTATTTTAAATGCTCGTTGAATAATATATACAAAAAAAAATCAAATATTATACCGATAAAACATTACTGTTTAAGTAACAAAATATCAATTGAGCTTACGATGTTAGTAAAATTGAACTCAATTGTAAGAAGAACTTACAGGGTTGAAAAGTTTTTTTATAATTACAGAGATGTTATTAAAAGAAAAACGCATCCCATAAAAAGGATGCGCTTTATTATTTTGGGGCTTATGAAAAATTAAGAGGCTTTTACCAACAATTCATTTTCAATTGCTTGCTTTAGTGATTCTTTAGGAAGAGCTCCAACAGCCATCTTGGGCTGCCCAACCAATGGAACAAATAATATAGATGGAATACTTCTTATTCCGAATACTGCTCCTAATTCCTGTTCTTCGTCAGTGTTAACTTTATATACGTTTATCTTTCCTTTATATTCTTCAGAGAGCTCTTCGAGAACCGGACCAACCATTCTGCAAGGGCCACACCATGGCGCCCAGAAATCTATAATTGCAGGAAGTTCTCCGCTGAATTTCCAATCCTGATTTTTTTCGTAATCAAAAACCTTTGTTAAAAAAGTTTCCTTAGTTAATGATTCTGTCATTTATTTACCTTTCTATTTTATACTTTTATTTTTCTGATCTTATGAATGTGTGTTTAATTATAAAGCCTGAAATACTTTTTCAAGTTTTTTCTTAACTTCTTCTGCCACAGGTTTTACTTTCGGATTATCAATTACTTCTGTCATTATCATCGGATCGAAAATTGAAACAACTGTTTTATCATCTTTCTCATATACAATTACATTGCAAGGTAAAAGTAAACCAATTTCTTCTTCTGCCTGCAAAACCTGATGTGCAAAAGGCGGGTTGCAAGCACCGAGTATTGTATAATTTTTAAAGTCAACATTTATCTTTTTCTTCAATGTATCTTTAACATTAATAGTTGTTAGAACTCCGAACCCTTCTTTCTTTAATTCTTCAGTTACCTTTTCGATTGCCTGTTCAAAGCTATAATCTGTTGTTTTTGAAAAACCGTATTGCATTATTTTACTTCCTCTGCTTCCTGTTTTTTATTTTTATTAAAAATCTGTTTCCAATCAATTAACAAAAATCCGGCAAAAGCACCATAGATAGTACTTACATATGGATTTCCGGAAATCGGACAACTGCCGCTACAGCCAATATAATAGTAGTAAGCATATCCGGCAGAAGCACCAGCTACAACCGGGAAAATACGCTTTGTCCATTTCCATATTATTTCAAACCTGTTGCGTTCCAACGAACCATTCCTCCGCTTAAATTTGTAGCATTAAATCCCATTTTCTTTAGTTTAGATGCAGCAGTTAAACTTCGGTTTCCTGTTTGACAGTAACAAATTATTTCTGCATCCTTGAATTTTTTTAATTCTTGTCCTTTTTCTTTTAGATCTGTAACAGGGATATGATAAGAACCTTTTATTGAACTTTGCTTTCTTTCTCTTTCTGTTCTTACATCAAGAAAAACAACATTACGCTCTTTCTTTACTTTTGCATGAGCATCAGCAGGCGAATATTGTTTTATTGACTTAATTAAATAAATCTTTTTACCGATATAAAAAACGATAAGCGCAATAAATATATAAAGTATTATCTGTCCCGTTGTCATAAGTCTTTAAATTAGAAATTAATATGATTTGAAATTTATAAAAAAGATTCAGAGTATGATGTGATGTGTATTCAACACAATTGGATTCAGCAAAGATTGTATTTCTGGATTAAATACAATAAAAGCTAAGAATCAGGGAATTATTTTTATTTTCTAACCACTAAAAACTTGTTGTAAATCCACATTAACACAGCTCCAGTTACACCTACCAATCCAATTACAAGAAAAACTATTTCAGGCTGACTAACTTCTTTTCTTCCGAAATTATGATAAAGCCATCCTCCAAAAGTTCCGCCAACCAGCCACGCAATAGCAATCGGAAGAAAAGCAAATCCCTGAAACAAAGCCTCCTGTCCTTTGGGCGCAAGATCTGCAAGATATTCATAAAACCTTGGTGCTTGAGTTTGCTCACCAACCGAAAAAGTAAACATTGTGGCTGCAATCAGTCCGATGCCTATTGTAATTCCGGTTATTTGTGAAAAGTATAGTATAAACCAGCTTAATGCCGCGAAAACAAATCCAATCATAATTGCTGATGGAGTCGGGATATTTTTAGTAATTCTATTAATTGGAATTTGTAAAAGTATAATTGTCCATGCACCTGTGGAAAGAATTAATTCAATCGGTGCATCTGGTGAAATGTAATCAGAAACATAAAATGGAACCACTATAAAAAACTCCCAGAATACAATCCAGTAAAGGGCAAACAACATAAGAAAAAACATGAACTTAACGTTCTTAACAACAGTAATTAAGTTTTTTATAACTGTAGCTAGATCTTCTTTTTTCTCGTCAATTTTTGCTGTGGGTTCTTTATAAAATGTCAATGTAATTACAAACATAAGGGCACAGCTTATCGCTGAAACAAAATATACAAACTCAATTCCAAATGAATCTCTTACCAGAAAAGCTAATAAAGGACCGATTGCCCCTCCGATATTTACCAGCCAATAATAAATGGCATATCCAAGCGATTTTGTTTCGGAAGTCGTGGTTAATGCAACAGTACCAAGAACACTCGGTTTAATAAATGAACCGCCAATTGCTGTAAAGATTAATATTATTGAAAGTATCGGGAACAAATTTGTATTTGAATACCAGGAAGAAAATGCGCTCATCCCTGTTGAACCGATGAGAAAATAACCTATTGCAAGAACAAAGAATGCAAAGGAAAACGCTTTCTTAAATCCGAATTTATCTGCAAGTGCGCCTGCAAAAACAGGAAGAAAATATATTAATCCGCCAAAGATAGAGGAGAGTTGTCCTGCTTCTACTTCATCGAATTTTAAATGATCACGAAGAAAGACGCTTAAAATTGTTGCTTGTCCGTAATAAGCCAGCCTTTCAAACAGTTCCATTCCATTTGCAACCCAGAATGACGATTGAAAACCTGATTTAAGTTTTTGCAAAGCACCTGTTTTTTCCACAACATTTCCTTTCCAAAAATATTGTGCGCAATTTAATTATGATGTTCTATACTAACAAAGTTTTTTTAATGTTTGGTTAATTCAGAATCAAAATAATTTATCTGTCATCTTATTTGGCAGTTGTAAAAAGGATAGTTTGCCTTGATAAATTATTTAATCGAAGATTTGACTAAATAATTGAAAAGTAATATTCTTCAGTTGGGATAATAATGTATATTTTTTCCGCCATTAAAATAAAAAACTGGACAAATTTTCCCGGCTAATAACTTCTTTATGCAAAAATGCAGTACAAAAAACGGAATGATAGTTGAAGCATATTTAACTGAATAATAAATAGTGTGAATAATATCAATCATACTGATTGGAAATAGAAGAAATAATTTTTAAACATACTAAGCAAAAAAAAAGAATTTAATATGAAGATTTATCAAAAAATATTTTTGTTTTTATTAATAACCGCAGCGGCAGTTTATTCTCAGAGTAAAAACTCAGTTATATCAGAGGTTAAAAACAGCGAAGTAAAAATTAAATTGCACAAACTTGTTGAGTTTAATGATTCTAAAGCTAAAAGCGGAAACAAATTTTTAATTGCAGATATTACAGTTGAAAACCTGTCCGATAAAAAAATCAATATGGGTGCCGATTACACAATGAGCATCACATTAAAGGATGACAAAGGAAACGAATACCGCTCAGGATTAAAAGGAGAGGGAATAGTTTCAACTTATCTTACAAAGAATGAAAGCGTTGAACAAGATCAAAAAGCACATACGCTTGCATTTAGTGAAAGCTTTCCTGCAAAAACAAAAGCAAGATCTTATCTTTGTGGATTTGAAGTGCCCAAAGATGTAAAGATCGTTTCGTTTGGTGTGAAGAAACAAAATTTGTGGAGCTCAGTAAAATAACTTATCAGAACAATTAGTAATTAAGTATTAAGCATTGAACATTAAACACTGAGCATTTATCCTTAATCATTCTCTATCGTGGTATTTATCATTTCTTAGAAATAGCACTTCTATTTCCATTTTTGGCAAACATCATTTCACATTTATCAACCAATAAATTGTTTTAGTTGATATAAACTCAATATATCATTTATTATCTATGGCATACTTTTAGAAAAATTGAAGTGCTTGAATTTTTTATTTGTTTAATGTTGTTAATTATAAAACTTCGTAGAATTGGTTGACTATGAGCTCAAAAACCTTCAAAAGCGGCATTCATCCTAAAGAATATAAAGAATTAACTGAGCATCTTTCTTTTGAAACTATACCGCTTCCTGATGAAATAACTCTTCCTCTTTCCCAACATCTTGGCAAAGAAGCAAAGGCTCTTGTAAAAAAAGGAGATGAAGTTCAACCGGGACAGATGATTGCACAGGCAGAAGGATTTGTATCTGCTCCGATCCATTCTTCCGTTGCAGGAAAAGTTATGAGTCTCGGTAAAGAACAAACCTCAAGCGGATTTCCAAAGGATTCAATTGTGATTAAAACAAACGAAACTGTTGAATCACAAAAATTTCTTTTTACTCCTTTGAATCCGAATGCTGTTACAGCTGAAGAGATCAGAGAAAGAGTTGCACTTGCAGGAATTGTTGGACAAGGCGGCGCAGCTTTCCCGACAGCGGTTAAACTTACTCCGCCTAAAGATAAAACAATTGATGTGGTGATCCTTAATGGTTGTGAATGCGAACCGTATCTAACAAGAGATTATCGTTTTATGATTGAACGTCCTGACGATTTAATATCAGGATTAAAATTAATTATGAAAGCTCTTGATGTTAAACGCGGTGTAATAGGAATTGAAGATAATAAACCCGAAGCAATAAAGATTCTATCTGGCAAAGCAAAGTATGAAGAAGGAATTGAAGTTGTATCATTAAAAACAAAATATCCGCAAGGCGCAGAAAAGATGCTTATAAAAGCAGTGACCGGAAGAGAAGTTCCGCCGGGTAAATTGCCATTGGATGTCGGCGCTGTTATTCAGAACATCGGAACTGCAATTGCGATACACGATGCAATAGTAAACGGTGAAGTTTTAATAACTGCTGCTTTAACTGTATCCGGCAAAGGGATTAAAAATCCTAAAAACTTAATTGTGCCTGTTGGAACTCCGATTCAGAATGTTATTGATTATTGCGGCGGAGTTACAGAAGATGCAATGAAGATTGTTGTCGGCGGTCCGATGATGGGCTTTGCACAATTTGATCTGCAGGCTCCGGTGATGAAAGCAACATCTGGAATTTTAGTCTTAACAAAGGATGAAGTTGCAAAAAATCCGGAAACACCTTGTTTAAGATGCGGGCAATGCATTGAAGCGTGTCCGTTAAACTTAATGCCGACTAAGCTTGCTCGTTATACTCAACTGAACAGATTTGAACATGCAGAAGAAGCTGGAATTACTGTTTGTATGGAATGCGGAACTTGTGCTTATACATGTCCGGCAAATATTCCTTTGGTGCAGTGGATAAGATTAGGAAAACAAAAAGTTTTACAAATGCAGAAAGAAAGAGTTGTAAAGTAATATCAAACTAAGCCAGAAAAAGTTAAACAAATAATGATTGTAAACCTTTGGCAGGCTCAGGTTGAGGTTAAAAGAAAAAATATGGAAACAACTACTACAATAGAACCAAAACAGAAAGTTTATTTTGATTTAACAACATCTCCGCATTTACATTCAAGGTGGACAACATCAAAAGTTATGTGGTTTGTTGTTGCGGCATTAGTTCCTTCAATTGCTGCGGCACTTACTTTTTTTGGATGGACACAAATTTTTATAATTATTGTTGCTGTAGCATTTTCAGTCGGAACAGAGATATCAATTCAGACAATCAGAAAAAAGCAAATCACCTGGTTCGATGGAAGTGCAGCTTTAACAGGATTACTGCTTGCATTAACTCTTCCGCCAAATTTTTCTTTATCCGCAACCGCAATCGGAGCCATTGTTGCAATTGGATTAGGCAAACAAATATTCGGAGGATTAGGATATAACATTTTCAATCCCGCATTGGTTGGAAGAGCATTTTTACAGGCTGCTTTTCCAGTTCAAATAACAACTTGGACAAAACCAAATTTTGCAGTTGACTCAGTTACAAGTGCAACTCCTCTTGCAGCACTTAAGTTCGATAAAATATTTACCGATACAGCATCAATGACAATTGGAAATATTGGCGGATCGCTCGGAGAAACATCTGCAATTGCCGTTCTGATTGGCGGAATATTTTTAATTGCAGTTGGAATTGTAAACTGGCGTATTCCCCTTTCAATGATAATCGGAATGCTTGTGTTCGGCGGAATATTCTGGCTGATTGATCCGCAGAATCCGACACCGGTATTTCACATTTTTGCCGGCAGCTTTCTTTTCGGTGCAATGTTTATGGCAACAGATTGGGTAACATCGCCGATTACAAATAAAGGGATGTGGATTTTTGGTTTTGGAATTTCCCTTGTGCTGATTGTGATAAGAATTTACGGCGGCTTACCGGAAGGAGTTATGTATTCAATTTTATTTATGAATGGTTTCGTTCCTCTTGTCAACCGATATACAAAACCAACAATATTTGGTGTTGCAAAGGAGGCAGTAAAAAAATGAAACAGATATCATTAATAGTTGCAACACTTACAATCATCGGAATAATTGCAGGCGGCTCTCTTTCACTTGTTAATAACTGGGCTGCACCAAAGATCGCTCTTAATCTTAAAGCCGAAACAGAAAGAGCAATTTTTCTTGTTCATCCTGATGGTAAAAGATATGAAGAGATTAAAAATGCCGGACTTGAAGTTTATAAAGTGTTCAACGAAAAAGATTCATCAGTTGGATATTCACTTGTATATGATGGCAATGGATTTCAGGGAAATATAAAGTTGATGATCGGCTTAACGAATGATCTTAATAGAACGACTTCAATCGAAATACTTGAACAATCTGAAACACCGGGACTCGGAACAAAAATTCTTGAAGCACCATACAAAGATCAATTTAACGGATTGGAAGTAAATCCATCAATAATACTTGTAAAAGGTGCTGAGCCATCCAATCCAAACGAAGTTCAATCTATTACCGGTGCAACTATTTCATCCAAAGCTGTAGTTGCAATTGTTAACGAAGGAATTACAAAATTGAAAGACATCGAAAACAAAGGAGCATCAGAATGAAAAAACAAGTTCCGCTCCTCAGAGAGTTTACAAAAGGTTTATGGGAAATAAATCCGACATTTAAACAAATACTCGGTATGTGCCCGACGCTTGCTGTTACTGTTTCAGCAATTAACGGAATTGCGATGGCACTGGCAACAACATTTGTGCTTGTGTTTTCAAGTTTAATGATTTCATTAGTCAGGAAATTAATTCCTAATCAGGTTAGAATTGCATCATACATTGTTATCATTGCCACATTTGTTACAATAGTTGATCTTGTAATGAAAGCACAATTTGTTGAATTAAGTAAAGCACTCGGTCCGTTCATTCCGCTTATTGTTGTTAACTGCATAATACTTGGCAGAGCAGAAGCATTTGCATCCAAGAATGGTCCGTTGAGATCGGTGCTTGATGCATTGGGAAACGGTGCAGGATTTTTTATTTCATTATTTGTTCTAGGAAGCATAAGAGAAATTATCGGTTCGAGAACAATTCTTGGATATCAGGTATTACCAAACGGATTTGAGCCCTGGCTGATTATGATTTTACCGGCCGGTGCGTTTTTAGCGCTTGGTTTACTGATGGGTTTTGCAAATCTGTATATCGAAAGAAAAAAGAATCTTGTTAGAGAATCATTGATCGCGCAATATAAAAGAGTTGGCAGAGAAGAAATAACTGATGAAGTATTAAAAGAGGCAGGAGTGTAAAATGGAACTGTTAATAATTTTTATCTCAGCTGCATTAGTAAACAATTTTGTTTTATCATACTTTCTCGGGATTTGTCCATTCATCGGAGTATCAAACAAAACTTCTTCTGCAATTTCAATGGGAATGGCAACCACATTTGTAATGGCTCTGACAGCGGTTGTAAGCTGGCTGCTATTCAATCTTATTCTTGTGCCGTTCAAGTTAGAGTTCTTGCAAATACCATCTTTTATTTTAGTGATTGCAGCGTTGGTTCAGTTTGTTGAAATGGTGATTAAAAAAGTATCTCAGCCGCTTTATCGTGCACTTGGAATTTTTCTTCCGTTAATAACAACCAATTGTGCGATACTTGGTTTAGCATTACTTGCTTCAATGCGTGGGTATGATTTTCTTGAAAGCGTTGTATTCGGGGTTGGCGCCGGTGCGGGCTTCACACTTGCTCTTGTAATTATGGCAGGAATAAGAGAAGAGCTTGATCTTGCAGATGTTCCAAAACCATTTCAGGGTGCACCGATTACATTAATCGTTGCCGGAATACTTGCACTTGCTTTTATGGGTTTTGCCGGAATGATTTAGTTTTTTGTCATCCTGGATTGCTTGTCCCGTTTGCGGGATCGAATGTCATCCTGAGCTTGTCGAAGGATGACAACTTAAGGATGAAAAGATTGAAAATTTTTACAGTTCGTCGGACGATTTTCGTCTTACGATTGATAATAAAGGAGATAAAATGATATCACGAAGAAACTTTTTGAAAATTGCAGGATTATCATCTGTTGCTTTAGGTGCCGGTTTTACAACCGGTAAGTTCATAGGCGATAAAAAATCAGTTTGCTTTACAGTGCACGGTTTTATCCCTGCTGATGATCAAATAATTGCAAACCTTGTTACAGCATTTAAGAACAAAGTAAAAAGCAATTCTGAACCAGTTGTAATTTCTGATTCAAAAGTTGGAGAGATGATAAATCGAATTGATTTAAAATCACAAAAAGAAAACTTCACAAATAAAGGTTCTGTTACTTACAGATTAAAAAGAATAGATAAACAAGTTGATTCGGATATAATTATCAGCGATGCAAATAATTCTGTTTACTCTCCGGATGATCTTAATTCAGCTTTTGAAAATATTAGATCCGGAATAAAGAACAGAAAAGCCGATTTTCTCTTTACTGCTGAATATAAAGAAACAGATTTCATCACTTCATTATTTGGTGCAGATAAAAAAGAAGTTGTAATTGAAAATGAAAGAGGTATCGTTGATAAAATTTCTTTACATAAAAATTATAAAAATATTTTGATCGATGGTCCGCAAGGCAAGACAGGATTAAGAATTGAAAATGGATTTGCACAAGTGCATACTTCAACCTGCAAACACGGAATTTGTAAACATTCTATTGCAAACGGAGTTGGAAACATTATTGCCTGTGCACCTAATAAAGTTTTAATAAAAGTTGTATGATGAATAGAAGACGATATCAATGATACTTAGTAATGTTTATAGTGTTCAGAAATTATTAAATGTCATCCTGAATGTGCCTGTCCCGTTTGCGGGATCGAAGGATGACAGAATAATATTTAATCACACACTTACAGGTTTAGTGTGAAGTTAAACAGAAAGAAAATTATTTCTGTTATAAGCTGGGCTCTTTTATTTATTGTTCTTTTTCTTATTGGATTTTTCATTGCAAGAAACAGCGGCGATGAAACAAAAACAATCAAGCGGACACAGATTTTACTCGGAACAGTTGTAGAAATTCAGGTGCGTGATGACGATAAAAAAGCTGATGATGCAATTTCAAAAGCATTTGAAGAAATGAAAAGGATTGATGATTTGTTCACAACTTTCAACGATCAAAGTCCTGTTTTTAAAATCAATAATCAGATTGATACAATAATCAAAGTTGATACTGAGATTTACAACTTAATAATTCTTTGTGACTCAATTACAAAATTATCTGATGGTTGTTTTGATGTCAGCCTTAACAATATTATAAAAGTCTGGGGATTTGATTCTGATAATTTTCGTGTTCCGGCACAATATGAAATTGATTCTGCTTTAATGTTAAGCGGCTGGAATAACATAAAAATTTTAGCTGAAGATAAAATTTTTAAAAAGAAAAAAATTGAATTAAACTTTGGTGCAATCGCAAAAGGTTATGCTGTTGATAAAGCGATTGATGTTCTTAGAAATTCTGAAATTAAAGAAGCGCTTGTAAATGCCGGCGGTGAAATTAGTGTGATTGGAAATAATTGGACTGTCGGAATACAGTATCCGAGAAAAATTAATTCAATCATAAAGAAGATTAAGCTAAACGAAAACACAATCGCAACATCCGGCGATTATGAACAATACTTTGAGGTTGACGGAATACGCTATCATCATATTCTTGATCCGAAAACAGGCTATCCGTCAACAGGATTGCAGAGCGTTACGATAATTAATAAATCAAATACTTTTGCTGATGCTCTTGCAACCGCTGTGTTTGTAATGGGAAAAGAAAAAGGAATGAAACTAATTGAATCTCTTGATGATACTGAAGTGATGATGATAGATAGTAACGGTAATATTTTTTATTCATCAGGATTTGAAAAGTATTTAGCAAATTGAAATAAAATGTCATTGTGTAATCTTATTTACTGAAAAGATTACAATGTGGAATTCTCAATGACTTAGGAGAAAAGATTATGGATATAACATTAATAATAGCAATAGCAACAATGGGCGGATTGGGCTTTATCTTTGCAGGTGCATTGGCATTTGCCGATAGAAAACTCCGCGTTGAAGAAGACCCAAGAATTGCCGAGGTAAATGAAGTTCTGCCAAACGCAAACTGCGGCGGCTGCGGCTGTGCCGGCTGTTATGATTTTGCTGTTAAAGTTGTAAACGGAGAAGCTAAAATTAATGGCTGTCCCGTTGGCGGACAGGAAGTAGTTGATGAAATAGCTAGAATTCTCGGATTGGAAAGCACTCAAAGTGTAAAACTAGTTGCACGTGTTCTTTGTAAAGGCGGAAATGCAGAAGCAGTGAAAAAAGAAGGCACAGAATATCTTGGTCCGCAAAGCTGTGCAGTAAAAACTATTGTAGCCGGCGGAGATAAAATGTGTTTGTATGGTTGTCTGGGCGGCGGTGACTGTGTTGAAGCCTGTCAGTTTGGTGCAATATTTATGGACGATAACGGACTTCCTGTTGTAATTGAAGAGCTTTGTAACGGTTGTGGTCAGTGTGCTGAAGCTTGTCCGCGCGGAGTAATTGAGATTCATCCAGAAGACAGAGAATTATTTGTCTTCTGTAAAAATCATGACGATCCAAAAAGATCAAAAGAAGTATGCAGCGTATCCTGTTTTGGCTGTGCAATTTGTGCCCGTAAATCAGATGGCGCAATTGAGATGAGAGACTTTTTACCCGAAATAGATTATAGCAAACTCGATATAAGTAAAATCCCGATTGATAAATGCAAAACCGGTGCGATAAGGTTGATGCATCCCGAAAAAGTTTCGGAAATATTTGAACGGGAGAAAATAGATATCAAGGTTACTTAATTTATAAATGCTGAAATAAACTCAACATGATATTGAAGTAATTTTAAAAAATAATTTAGATGAATATGTTTAAAGAAGAGTTATACGAAGAAGGAATTGTTAAAGAATCCAAAAACGGATTTGCAACGGTTATTATTACAGGTTCAGATCATTGTGAAGAATGCACTGCAAAACTTTACTGTAAACCTGGAAATTCAAACGAACGAAGTCTGATTGTTTCCGATCCTTATGGTGCTAAATCAGGCGACAAAGTAAGAGTATCAATAAAAGGAAGTAAATTAATTTCTGCTTCTTTTCTGTTGTATGGAATTCCGCTTATACTTTTAATAGCCGGATTATTAATCGGTATGCAGATCTTTACAAACAATAAGGAATTTTATTCAACTCTGTTATCGCTTGTGTTGATTTTATTTTATATCCTAACGGGTTATATGATATCTAAGAAAAGCAAACAAAAAATTTCATCACACCCCGAAATAGTATTTATTAAGACCCCATTGAATTAACTTAAAAATTAATCTTTTTTTCTAATACTTAAAGTTTTATAAGATAAAAAAGATAATTAGTAACATAACCGCTGATATCTTTATAAACAAAGAAGAATATTTCGGATATTTTTTCTTTGCCCAGCCCCAAAACTTAGCTGCAATAATCATCAGGATTATTAGAATAATTGTTGAACCAATTGCTTCAATCAGATTCAATGTCATTCCAAGTTTAATAGCAAGACTTTTTCCATCCCAGAACATTCCGTAAATAATAACCAGGTGAAGCCAGTAAACCAGCAATGATTCTCTGCTTGCATCCATCACGAAGGAATTTTTAATATTGGTTTTTCTGTCAACAATCCAGCACAGATAAAACAATACAATTATGTAACCCAAACGCTCCAGAAAGAAAACAGGATTAGGCATAATTGAAGTAAGTGTTTTTGGAAATAATCTTGAATAAAATAAATGTCCCAGCAGCAAAATAACAAAACCGGCGATTGCGGATATTTTAATAAATCTTTCTTCTTTGTTTAGTTCGCGGGCTTCGACAAAATATCTTGCAAAAATTCCGCCCGCCAATAAAAAATTTATCCACGGGAATACAGAGAACAGCGAACCATGCATTCTGTTAAAATAATTTCCAATGAACGGATGAACATATTGGTTGAAATCAATTTTCCAAACGAATGGTGATATTAAAGAAATGATAATCAAGGAGACGATTAAAAAGTAGTTATAAAACTTATCAGATTTGATTAATAATCTTGCAGTAAATAAAAAAAGAAGTCCAAAGCCAATGCATTGCAAAACATCCACTGCAAAAAAGCTATCTAATTGCTGCTGTGTTGATTTGTTAATGATCTTTGAGAATGAATAGTATGGAAGATGAAGCACATATCCAATAATTATTATCTGGAATATCCTCATCATCTTTTTCCAGAATGCTTTGCCAAGCTTTCTCATCTCATCAAGTTTGCCTGATGAGGAAACCTGAAAAGCAAATCCTGAAACGAAAAGAAAAGAAGGCGCAACTAGTCCATTTATAAAATTCAGGATACTAAACCAGCCTGTTTGTTTTAATTCAGGTAAAAGAAAAGCATTAAAAACGTGCACTTCAATCATAATTATGATTACAAGTCCACGCAGCAAATCAGCAGAAATGTATCTTACCTTTTGCTTCAAACCTCCCCCTTAATGGCACACGGATCGAACTGATCCAACTGATTTAAACAGATTTTTTAAACTTATTTTCAAATATCTGTCTCTTGAATTGCGGTTTCTTTCCAAAGTTTAATAATAAGCCTTGATGATTTCTTCAGTGATATCTTGATATTTAAACTGCATTTAAATCCGTTTTTATCCTTTTAATCAGTTTGACCCGCGTGCTATTGTGTTAATCTTATTTTAGTTTTTCCTCAATCTCATAAACTGGTTTGATATCAACAGGAAGATTATTGAGTTTTTTCCTAAGCATCTCAATTGAGGGAGAATTAACCGCATACTTTGCAATAAGATCTTTTGCTCCCTGATGATTTCCTTCAGCCTGAATTGTTAAAATAAGATTAGCAAGGTCTTTTAATGCAGGATGTATTTTCTCAAAATCTACTTTTACTTTTTGTGTGTTCTCATCAAAAACATAGGCACCTTTTTCTAAAAGATAATTATATATGATTGCATTACCGCCGCCGTGTGCTTCGCTAATTCCAAATCGCATACTACGGAAAGCACCTGCAAGAAAAGTTACAAGAATTTCATCTTCCGATTCTTTCGGATAAACTCCTTTTTCAATCATAAACATATTGTTATACATTCCGAGAATATCAGCCTTACATTCCTCAATTGTTGAATAAGTTTCTTTAAGCTCTTTTTTTACTTCAGTATTTTTTCCATTAAGTTTTATAAATCCGGGACCAACACCGTGAGACATTTCGTGCATCAATGTATGATTGAAGAAAGCATTAAAGGTAACATACTTTAACTGCTCAGGTTCAAGAACTATTTCTGCAATTGGCTGTAAAAGCTTTTCAAACTTTGCTTCGTGAACATTCTTTAACATCACTTTCTTTGATCCTTTTGCCTGTCTTACTCTTTCATCGTTTGGCAAATTAAATGCGAGAGTTTGAACACCAGCTTTTGAGTCGCCCGCTGTAAATACTTCGTTTACAACAACAATTGGCGATTCAGAACCACGGGAAAAGTTTTTATGTTTTTCATCAAGAGGAAGATTTTTTTCAATATCATTCAAATACTTTGCAAACACTTCAAGCTTTTTTGTTTCAACAGGATCTTTAATAGTTACAAAGCTTTCAAATGATGCTTTGTAATTAAACATTTCATCTTCATAAACTTCGTAAGGACCAATTACAATTTCTATACTATGATCTTTCAAATCCATCCAATCCATATCGCTTTGATAATAATCGTTGCTCAGAAAAGCATCCGCTCTGGAAATTAAATATTTTTTTAGTGATGGATTATCCGCAAACTCAGCAGCTTCTTTAAGATATTTTGATGCTTCAGTAAGTTTATCTTTAAAGTATTCACTGTATGGAATTGCAACTAGCTTTCCGTCTTCTCGCCTGATCATTGTAAATTCATTGGTAAAAGATTTTTCATCATTAGGATTGTCATTAATCCATTTTTCAAATTCATCTTTCGTCATATCTTCAGGATAGAAATCTGCGCCGAGTGGTTTTTTATCAGTTCCGATAAAAGGAGCATTATCTTCAAGTCTGTCAAACGGACCGAACATAATATTAAAATATTCAAGCTGCAGTTTTGAAAGCTCATCCTCACTCTTCGTAAGTTCAGATTTTATAAGATCGTTTTTTGAATAAACCTGCTCAAGAAATATTTCATCAATTATCTGTGAAGCGCGATAGAGTTTTTCAAGAACAATTTTTTCTCTGTCTGTTAAAAGTGTTTCATCATATTGTATTTCAACAGGAACAAATTTGGCGATCTTTTCTTTTAGCATTGTAACTTCCTCTGATTCTTTTTGTTTATTGTTCTCTGAACAAGCAACCATTAATAAAATAATAAACGATGTGACTAATATCTTTTTCATTTTAAACCCTGAGATTTTTTTAAAATTTATTTTTAAATATAAAAAATATTCTACGCTATGACTCTGTTAAAAAGTATTTTTTTTAAATGTTCGGGCGATTTTTATGAGCCATTTATTACAAATTCCTTTTTTAAAGATTCTTTTCTTTATAAGTTTACTTAACCAAATTTTAATAAAATTAACAGGTGAAAAAATGTTTAAGCAAAAATTATTTATTTATTCTGCACTTACACTTTTAATTTTTGTCACATCAATCTATCCGCAATCACCAAAGCGAAGTGATATTCCTGATAAATATAAATGGAATCTTTCCGATATGTATAAAACAGTTGATGATTGGAAAGCTGATCTTGAAAAAGTTGAAGTGAGTATTAACAAGTTCGCAAATTATAAAGGCAAACTTGCTGAAAGCTCGCAGAACTTATTAGATGCATTAAACAGTTATTTCGATATGTATAAAATTTTCTCGAAGGCAGGAACATACGCCAGCAACCTTAGCAACGAAAATGTCCGTATTTCAGAAAATCAGGCGTTGCTTCAAAGGCTTTCTGCCGTTGGAACAAAATTCGGAGAAACAGCTTCTTTCTTTGAACCTGAAATTCTGAGTATTCCCAAAGAGAAAATCGCACAGTTTTTTAAAGAGAAACCTGAACTTGAAATTTATTCAATGTATATTGATAACATTCAGAGACTGCGTCCGCATACTTTATCTGAAAATGAAGAAAAGATATTGGCAAGCTTCGAATTGATCGCCGGAAATCAGAGTGCTGTTTACTCAATTTTTGCTGATGGCGAAAAACCAAATCCAACAATCACACTTTCAGATGGTAAAAAAATTGAACTTTCATCTGCAGCATTTACGGGCGTAAGAGCCGTTGAAAACCGTAATGACAGAAAAAATGTTTTTGAATCATTCTTCAACAGCTATGGAGATTTTAAAAACACTTTCGGAACCAATCTTGTTGGTAAAGTTAAAAAAGATTGGGTGTTTGCAAAAAACAGAAATTATAAATCATCACTTGAAGCTTCGTTAAACGGGGACAATCTGCCGACAAGTATCTATACAACATTGATAGAACAAATTAACAAAAGTCTGCCAACTCTTCACAGATTTTTAGATCTTAAGAAAAAAATGCTTGGTGTTGACACTTTACATTATTATGATCTCTACACTCCGCTTGTAAAAAAAGTCGATTTAAAATTCACAATTGACGAAGGACAAAAAATAATTCTTGATGCTCTTACTCCGCTTAAATCAGATTACCTTGCAACAGTTAAAAAAGCTTTTGATAACAGATGGATTGATTACATTCCAACCGAAGGAAAACGAAGCGGCGCATATTCAACCGGCGGCGCTTATGATGTTCATCCTTATATTTTGATGAACTGGAACGATGATTATGAATCGCTTTCAACTTTGACACACGAACTTGGTCATACAATGCACAGCTTTTATTCTAATTCAAACCAGCCTTTCCCGAAAGCTGATTATGCAATTTTTGTTGCTGAGATTGCATCAACAATTAATGAAACTTTACTGAATAACTACATGGTTAAAAATGCAAAGAGCGATGAAGAAAAACTTTTTCTGCTTGGCAGTTATCTTGACTTGTTAAGAACTACTATTTACCGTCAAACTTCTTTTGCTGAATTTGAACTTGAAATACACAACAGAGTTGAAAAAGGTGAGCCATTAACAGGTGATGAGCTTTGTAATATTTATTATAATATCGTAAAAAAATATTATGGACACGATGCGGGACATTGTATTGTTGACCCTTACATTCAATATGAATGGGCATACATTCCGCATTTTATGGGATACTCTTATTATGTTTTTCAATATTCAACTTCTCTTATCTATGCAACTGCTTTTGCAGAAAAGATCGTTAATGAAGGAGTTCCTGCGGTTAACAATTTCTATAAGATATTAAATGGCGGCGGATCAAAATACGCAGCAGAATTAATTAAAGATGCAGGAATTGATCCGTTATCTTCAGAAGCATTTGATTTGACAATGAGAAAGATGAATAAAGTAATGGATGAAATTGAAAGTATCGTGAATAAGAGAAAATAATGTAAAATAATTTTTAACTGATTGTCACCCTGAGTCCTCCAGAGGCGGATCGAAGGGTGACATTTCTTTTTTACTTTAATTCTCTTTCAATGAAGACACGCTTCGATAAACTTAGCGTGACATTGGGTTTTCAACCTGTTCTTAGTGATTGTCATCCTGAGCCTGTCGAAGGATGACTCTTATCTTTTTTAAGTTTGAGTAATAAACTAACAAATCAATATCTCCATTAATCAGAGCTAATTTTTTCTTTCTGCTCCATCCCTTAACTTGTTTCTCAAATCTGATTGCCTGATTAACATCTGCAAATCTTTCTGAAAAGACTAACTTAACAGGTAACCTTTTACTGGTGTAACCTTTAATAATTCCGGATTGATGTTCGTTTAATCTTTTTTCAACATTATTGGTAACA
This sequence comes from Bacteroidota bacterium, assembly GCA_022708025.1. Lineage (GTDB taxonomy): Bacteria > Bacteroidota > Ignavibacteria > Ignavibacteriales > Ignavibacteriaceae > IGN3. The sequence goes on from JAKIZM010000060.1 coordinate 21,476, forward strand.
CCAGTATAAAAACTGCTGTCTGAACATTCTAAGATGTAAATGTAAAAGTCTTTCATTACCTCAGTTCCATATATTTAGCATAACAATTCTCTCTTGTCACGTTTCGACAAGCTCCATTAGACTTAATAAGTAAAAAGATATAGTTTTACAATAATATTAAATAACAAAATAAGGTTTAAATAAAATACCCAAAGAACCGATTAAGTCTATGACTCGCTCAAACATAAAATTATACGTTGATTAAGACCCGGTTCTTTGATGGTTAAAGCTAAATAATATTTCCATATAAAAGATTATTAAAATGGAG
>JAKIZM010000061.1 GCA_022708025.1 Bacteroidota bacterium
AACCGGGTCTTAATCAGCGTATAATTTTATGTTTGAGCGAGTCATAGACTTAATCGGTTCTTTGGGTATTTTATTTAAACCTTATTTTGTTATTTAATATTATTGTAAAACTATATCTTTTTACTTATTAAGTCTAATGGAGCGGAGTCGAAGGGTGAGATTAATCCGTTTTCATTCTTTAGTTCACACTTCGATAAACTCAGTGTGACAAAAAAACAAACCAAAACGTCATCCTGAGCGGAGTCGAAGGATGATAGTTATTCTTCTTTCTTTTTAATTATTTAATCCCCGCTTCGATAAACTCAGCGTGACAAAAAATAAACCCGAATGTCATCCTGTGCGTGCCTGTCCCGTTTGCGGGAACGAAGGATGACGCTTAAATTATTTAATTTAAATTATCTAAAATCTCTTTTAGCTTATTCAAATTTTCCTGCCAGTCTCGTTGTTTTGCTCTTTCTTTTTCAACAACTTCTGGTGCTGCGTTAGCAACAAACTTCTCATTCGATAATTTCTTTTCAATTCCTGCCAGAGAGCCTTCAAGTCGGGTTATTTCTTTTTGCAGTCTTTGTCTTTCAACATCAAGGTCAATTAATCCTTCAAGCGGAATAAATATTTCAATATCTTTTAAGATAGCAGAAGCACTTGCTTTTGGTTTTTGAACATTAGGATCAACATTCAGCTCTTCAACTTTTGCGAGTCTTTTTATGTAATCTTTCTGATAATCCTTAACCGATGAAGATTTAATCATTGCATTAACTTTTTTTGAAGGAGCGATATTCATTTCACCGCGGATATTTCTTATTGCAGTGATGATGTCTTTTACAAACTCCATTTCTTCATCAGCAGATTCCTTAATTAAACTTTCATTTACTACAGGATATTCAGAAGTTGAAATGCTTTCTCCGTCTTTTCTTTCCTCAATCAATTGCCAAAGCTCTTCAGTAATAAATGGCATAAATGGATGAAGAATTTTTAATGCATCTTCAAAAATTGAAATTGCTCGTGTTAGAACTGCGGATTTAACCTCCTCATTATCTGAATACAATCTGTTCTTTATCATTTCAACATACCAGTCACAGAAGTCATTCCATATAAAGCCATATATCAGTTTGATTGCATTGTTAACTTCAAATTCATTCATTGCGTTGTTAAGCTGTAAAAGAGTATTGTTAAATCTTGAGATAATCCATTCGTCTGCAAAATCTTTATGATTATTTCTTAGGGAAGGATCAATTTTAATTGTTTCTTTATTCATTAACAAAAATCTTCCGGCATTCCAGATCTTGTTTGCAAAGTTTCTTCCAAGCTCGCATTTATCAGTGCTGAAAAGAACATCCTGCCCAAGAGGTGCAAGATAAATTACAGTAAAACGCAATGCATCCGCTCCGTATTCTTTAATAACATCAAGAGGATCAGGTGAGTTGCCGAGAGACTTACTCATCTTTCTTCCCTGTATATCACGAATGATACTTGTAAAGTAAACATCACTGAAAGGAATGTCTTTCATAAAATGCATTCCTGCCATAATCATTCTTGCAACCCAAAAGAAAATTATATCAGGTCCCGTTACAAGTGTATTTGTTGGATAATAATATTTTCTTTCTTTGTCAGATTTAAAAATTGCGTGAGCCCAGAGCCAACTTGATGCCCAGGTATCGAGCACATCTTCATCTTGTTTCCAGTTATCAATATCCTTTGGCGGAGTAACATCACAGTAAATCTCTTTCGTGTTGATGTGATACCAAACCGGAATTCTGTGTCCCCACCAAAGCTGCCGCGATATACACCAATCCTTAATATTTTCCATCCAGTGGAAATATGTTTTTTCCCAATGCTTTGGATAAAACTTAACTCTTCCTTGCTGAACAACTTCAACTGCAGGCTTTGCAAGTTCAGTCATCTTCATAAACCATTGCTCGCTTAAGTAAGGTTCGATAGGAACATTGCCTCGTTCAGAATATCCGACCTTATTCTGATAATCTTCTGTCTTATGAAGGAAACCAAGTTCTTCCATTCTTTCAATAACTTTTTTTCTTACTTCGTAACGATCTAGTTCCTGAAAATCTTGCGGAACATTTCCGTTTGTTGTTGCATCGTCGTTAAAAATATTTATCATTTCAAGCTTGTGGCGCTGACCCATTTCATAATCATTAACATCGTGAGCCGGAGTAACTTTAACTACACCAGTTCCAAATTCCATATCAACATAATCATCAGCAAAAATCGGGATTTCTCTTTCTGCAATCGGAAGTAAAACTTTTTTTCCAACCAGATGTTTGTATCGCTTATCATTTGGATTAACAGCAACTCCGGTATCGCCAAGCATCGTTTCAGGTCGTGTTGTAGCAACGATAACAAACTCATCTGAGTTGATAACAGGATATTTGAAATACCATAATTTACCGTTAACTGTTTTATAGATTACTTCTTCATCTGAGATTGCAGACTTATTTGCAGGATCCCAATTAACCATTCTGTAGCCGCGATAAATTTTTCCTTCTTTATAAAGATCAACAAAAGCTTTTATTACCTCGTAATAATAATCTTCATCCATTGTAAATCGCTCGCGGCGCCAGTCGCAGCTAACACCAAGTTTTTTTAACTGCTGAATTATTATACCGCCGTATTCTTTCTTCCATTCCTGACAATGCTCTAAAAATGCTTCTCGCCCGATTTGATATTTATCAATTTGTTTATCAGCTAAGAACTTTGTTACCTTAGTTTCAGTTGCAATCGAAGCGTGATCCGTTCCCGGCACCCAACAAGCATTATAGCCCTGCATTCTTTTTGTGCGAATAAAAATATCCTGAAGCGTATTGTTAAGAATATGCCCCATCGTTAGCATACCGGTAATGTTCGGCGGTGGAATTGCAATTGTGTATGGCTTCTTCGATTCATCTATATCTGAATTGAAGATACCGTTATCGTTCCAGTATTTATACCACTTATCCTCAACATCAGCAGGATTATATGCTTTTGGAATATCGGAAAAAGTTTTTGTGAGCATTTTTATTTCTCTTCTAACGTAAAAATTGTTTGTAAATATAAATAAAATGAGATGGAATAATTTTAGATCATTTCCATTTAGCTGGTTTTTTTAGTATGTATCCATTGGGAAGGTATACCTCATCAGGAAATACAGAAGCTTTAAATTTTAACTCATGATTTTCAAGCGATATACTATTGTTCGCCTTTTGTTTTAGGTCATAGGAAAATCTTGATGGTGGAAAATATACAAATATCCTGTGTTTTGGTTTCAATTCATTAATTAAATTGATTGGAGGAATCAAATCGCTATCTGCCGAAACAAGGATAGAAATATCACATTGATCTAAAATTACATCACGTATCATTTGAACAGCTATATGAACATCTGTTTCTTTCTCCTCAAATGTTTTAATTTGCTGATTATTGTGAATAATAGTTTTCTCTAAAAACTTACCAAGAAATAAATAAAATTTAGAATTTAACTTGTTCGCTGATAAAAATAAGTCTTGACGATCTTGTTTCCCTTTGGATTTCTGAATTGCAGAAAAATAATTTACCTTTACTAATTCTTGGTGTGGGCGAATAAATTGTTCACAAAATTTGACTAAGTCTAACCAATAGTACTTTCTCCAGTTTCTACTTCTTAGCCCAAAATAAAAATTGAATCCGTCGATATAATAAATAATCTTTTGTTTTTTATCACCCATTAAGTAGCCTTCTTTTATTAAATAATAAAGCCCCTCTGCAATTGAGGGGCTAAACACAGGACTTTCTCATCCTGCGGGGGTAAAGACATTACAAATATAAGAAAATATTCTTTTGGATTGCAATATGTAATATTGAATTACTTCGTTTCATTAAAACACATTTATTCCGTGTAAGTATTGTTATAATTCAAGTATTTTCCTCAACATCAGCAGGATTGTATGCTTTTGGAATATCAGAAAAACTTTTTACGGACATTTATTTCTCTCTTGCTAAAAAATATGTGTGCAAATATAGGGATTTTTTGAGAGTATGATTATGAGTGTGAGTAAGAGTTTGTAACAATTGCTTTATTGCTGAATTGCTATATTGTTTTTGGAAAAGTGACTGCAACAAATTTCAGATAAATTCTTAAGTGCTCAATCTCTCTGTTTCTTTTGTAAATAAAAGACGACAATTTAGTATTGATTAAAAGAAAAATTTTTATGAGCAATGCAGATATAATAATAATTGGTGCAGGTGCTGCGGGACTCGTTGCCGGAAGAGAATTATCAAAAGCAGGTAAAAAAGTTTTTCTGCTTGAAGCACAAAATAGAATCAGCGGCAGAATTCACACGATAACTGTTCCGGGTTTTTCGATGTATCTTGAAGCGGGAGCTGAATTTATTCATGGCGAAATGCCCGTAACTCAAGCTTTACTAAATGAAGCCGGAATTCCATATTTCAAAAACGAAGGCAATTATTATAATATCAGAAACGGAAAATTTCTGGGACCTGAAGACAATGATTCTGACTTTTCAATCCTTTATAAAAAAGCAGCATCACTAAAAGATGATTTGCCCTTTGCTGAATTTTTGAATCAATATCTGAACGAAGATAAATATAAAATAATCCGTGATACTGCACAGCGTTTTGCTGAAGGCTATGATATTGCAGATATTAAAAAAGTAAGCACTTTTGCATTACTCGAAGAATGGAAAGATTTTGGTCAATCAGAATCATATCGTATAAAAGGCGGACATATTAAGCTTGCTGAGTTTTTATCAAACAAAATAAAAAAGCGCGGCGGCGAAATATTATTATCAACTATTGTTAAAGAAATCCGTTGGAAGAAAAACAATGTTGAAGTCGTTGATAGTAATAGAAATATTTTTTCTGCTGCAAAAGTTTTAATAACTGTGCCTCTGGGAATATTACAATCCAATCCAACAGAAAAAGCTTATATCAATTTTTCTCCTTCCTTGCCTGAAAAACTTAATGCTGCAAAGTCAATCGGATATGGAACTGTAATAAAAGTTTTCCTTGAATTTAAAAATGCTTTCTGGGAATCATCAAAAAACAACATCAGGTCCACACCCAAGCTTGGTATGTTAATATCTGATACTCTGTTTAATGCGTGGTGGACGCAGCTTCCTGATAAAACTCCTTTGTTAACTGGTTGGCTTACAGGACCGAAAGCAGAACAAAATAAAAACAAATCAGAAGATGAAATAATACAATTAGCTTTTGACTCGTTAAGTTATATTTTTAATACTAATAGAACTTTTCTTGAAAAGAATCTTACGGCAAAAAAAGTGGTTAACTGGCAAACTGATCCTTATTCGCTCGGAGCTTATTCCTATGCAACTATTAATTCAAATGAAGCAAAAAAGATAATAACCAAACCAGTTGATGGGACTATATTTTTTGCAGGCGAAGCTCTTTCAGATGGAATTAATATGGCGACATTGGAAGAAGCACTTAATAATGGAATAAAAACTGCAAAAGAAATTTTAATGTAACACGACGAATAATTTATTAAAACAAATTGATGGTGATCTTTTCAGAGTGAATTGTTACTCTAATAATTAAACCCGTTCGAGAGTAAATAATTTATATAACTTGTTTTTATACCCACCAAGGTATAAATTTGGACTAAAATTATAAAACAACACCCTTGCGGGTATAAAATATGAAGAACAAACTAAACCCAATTGCATTATTCGTAAAAGAAAAAAGACGAAGATTAAAGGTTACACAAGTTGAACTTGCAGAAAAAGCCGGTGTCGGCATCCGTTTTATTAGAGAACTTGAACAGGGCAAAGAAACTCTTCAACTAAACAAAGCAAACCAGGTGCTTCAACTTTTTGGTCATGAGGTTGGACCGGTAAAAATATCTTTTGAGGATTAATTATGAGAAGAGGAAAAGTTTATTATCAAGATGAGCTTGCAGGAATAATTCAGGAAGATATTAGCGGTGTTTTATTTACTTATGATAAAAATTATCTGAAAAAAGAAAATACAAAACCTGTAAGTTTAACGATGCCGTTAAGAGAAGAGCCATACACTGATAAAGTTATGCTTCCGTTTTTTGATAACTTAATTCCTGAAGGATGGCTGCTTGAAATTGCCGAACAAAACTGGAAAATTAATCCACGCGATAGAATGGGTCTGCTGCTCGCTTTTTGTAAAGACACAATTGGTGCTGTTAGCATTATAAAGGAAGATGAAAATGAGTAAGTGTCTTTATTGTTACAATCAACTTGATAAAGATGAAAAAGATTTTCATTCTAGTTGCAGCAAAAAATTTTTCGGCTCGCAAATCCCGCCATTAGTTGATCTTGACATAAAGAAAATTAAAGAACTTGCTGTGGAGTCTCTTAAAAAAAGTATTTCAGTTCCCGGAGTTCAGCCAAAATTATCTCTTGATGTTAAACGTAGAGGAGGAATAGAAAAACGTCTGACCATGGTTGGTTTGTGGGGAAAATTTATTTTGAAGCCACCGTTTGAAGATTATCCCGAAATGCCGGAGCTTGAGGATTTGACGATGCATTTATCTGAACTATTAAATATAAAGACATCAGAACACAGTTTGGCTAAATTAAAATCCGGAGAAATTGCTTATATCAGCAAACGATTTGACAGAATAAAAAATCGAAAACTTCATGTTGAAGATATGGCTCAATTAACAGAGACCCTAACAGAGAACAAATACCGAAGTTCAATGGAGAAAGTTGGAAAGACAATACTAAAATATTCAAGCTATCCCGGCATTGATGCATTACGATTATTTGAACTCACACTGTTCTCATTCATTACAGGAAATTCTGATATGCATCTGAAGAATTTTTCGTTAATAAGAAATGAAGATGATGAAATAATACTTTCGCCCGCTTATGATCTTATACCAACAAAACTTTTAATACCGAAAGACAAAGAAGACTTAGCTTTACCATTAAACGGCAAAAAAAGCAATCTTAAGAAAAAAGATTTTGATTTGTTTGCTTCTCAACTTGGAATTAATGAAACAGCTTTAAGAAAAGTGTATGACAGATTCTTTGATTCATTTAGTGAAATGAAAAAGTTTATCAACAAAAGTTTTCTATCAAAAGAGATGAAAGAAAAATATATTGCTTTACTTGATAGAAGAAAAAAAGCGCTCTGGAGTTAAACACAATCAAAACCGGATAAAACTGATTTACACGGATTTAAATTTGCGTTCTATTACGATTTAATCTTCAATCAAATAAAGATAATTGGGAATTTTAATTTTTATTCCGCTGTAAGGTCCTTCTAAATCGCTCCATTGATCGCCAACATTACCAATAATTTCATATCCTTGTTTTGTTAGTTCGGTTCTTACATTGGATTTAAATTCAACAGCAGAAAGTTTTTGCTCCTCGGGCTTTCTTACAATTAAAGTATCAAATTTTGCATAACCCTCATTAACCAGATTTTGATAAGTGTAATCATATTCGTTATTAAATCTGCCGGTTAGAAAAATTATTTTAATGTTTCTGCTTAGCAGATAATCATATAAATCTTTAACCTGTGGAATTGCAGGAACCTTTGCACTTGAAACCCATTTATCAGATATATCTTTAACATATCCGAAACCCATTTTTTTACTCGCATCATAATTTAACAAGACTGTATCATCAACATCAAAAACTACAGCGGAATTCTGTTTTACTTCAACCTTACTGAATTTTTCTTTTGCATCTTTAATTACTTTATTCAGATCATGATCATATTGTCCGTTTTCATAATATTGCTGCACTCGCTCTTTCGCATCACTAAGGTTTTGTAATTCAACTGAGCAGCAGGAATAAAAAACAAAAGCAGATACTGTAATAAAAACAGATGTTATTATTCTGTTATTCAAAACTTTTTTATAAATCTCTTGCACTAAATGTATCACCTTGTCTTATATCACCTGTAGTATAACCTTTATAAAACCACTTCTTCCTTTGTGCAGAAGTTCCGTGAGTAAATGATTCCGGAACAACATAACCTTGCATCTGTTTTTGAATGTTATCGTCCCCTACTGCGGCTGCAGCGTTTAATGCCTCATCCAAATCTCCTTCTTCAAGCAATCCCTCCAACTTATCTGTATAATGCGCCCATACACCTGCATAAAAATCAGCCTGAAGTTCTAATCTTACAGAATACTGATTATATTCTTCTTCACTCAATCTTGAACGAAGGCTTTGAATTTTATCCATCGTTCCAAGCAGATTTTGTATATGATGTCCAACTTCGTGAGCAACTACATAAGCCATTGCAAAATCACCGGGAGCTTTAAATCTTTTCTGAAGTTCATCATAAAAACTTAAATCAATATAAAGTTTTTGATCACCCGGACAATAAAACGGACCAGTTGATGCGCCTGCAACTCCGCAAGCAGATTGAACACTGCCTGAGAACAATACTAATTTTGGTTCAACATAATTTCTGCCTATATCGGAAAATATTTTATGCCAAATATTTTCTGTTTCAGCAAGAACAACCGAAACAAAACTTGCAAGTTCTTTTTCCTGAACAGTTTCCTGATAATTAGAAGTAGTTGTTTGATCCGTCATATCAAGGTTTTGAAGCAATGAGGATGGGTCGCCGCCTAAAAGCATTACAATAAGAATTATCGCAATTCCGCCGATACCTCCTCCAATAACTCCTTTTGGAGAAAGCCCGCGTCTGTCTTCAACATTTGAACTTTCTTTTCTTCCCTGCCAGCGCATAAAATTACCTTTGATTATTTTGAATAAAAATAATTACAAATACTTTGCTTATCAATTAAACAATAATGCAATTTAATATTTTTTTAATTGTGGTTAATCTATACCGCTTTTAAAATCATCTGATACTTTTAAAAAAGAACAGCAACGGTCTTTCTAATCTTGTTGCCCATTCTTTTTCATTATGCTCAGCTCCTGGCGCATAATAATAATCAATGTCCTGTCCAATCACATATCCTTTTTCAGAAAGTGCAACGAACATTCTTTGTCCGCGTATTGCTCCATCTTCACCGTGATCGATATAGAATTTAATGTGTTTCTTTGGTCCTTTATATTCTTCAACCTGTTTAATGCTTCTATCGTTATTATAATAAAATGAACTTGACATACATCCGGCCATAGAAAAAACTTCCGGATAATGCCACGCAGCATAAAATGAAATCAGTCCGCCCATTGATGAACCGATTATTGCAGTGTTATCTTTATCAGACAGGGTTTTATAAGCAGAATCAATAAATGGTTTAAGCTCAGTAACAATAAACTTTAAATAATTCTGTCCTTTCTCACTCCAGCTGTATTCGTCTAATCTATCTGGTGAGTTATAAATTCCGACAACAATTATTTCTTTAATCTGTTTTTGTTTGATTAGCTTGGTTACAGTTTCATCAACCCGCCAGTCTTTGCCAGTGTATGCAGTTTTGGGGTCAAGAATATTTTGTCCATCATGCATATAAAGAACCGGATATCGTTTATCGGATTTTTTAGATGAATTATAACCTATTGGCAGCCATACTATAATATCTCTTTTATTGTTAAGAGTTGGAGAAAAAACATCTTTATGATATTCTACTTTTCCAACTATTGCATCTATACCTTCAGGCGGTTTTGTTTTTCTTTTCTTGATAATCTTTAACATTCTTCAATAGTTTTTTTGAGTAATATAATGGTATACAAAGATAATAACACTAATTTATTTATTGAATTTTCTCCTTTTTGTTTTACTATTGTCTATATTTTCTTGATTTTTGAGGCGGGAAATTTTAATAATTTATACTTTAAACCGGAGTTAAATTTATGGCAGTAATCAGACCTTTTAATGCATTAAGACCGACAAAAGAAAAATCAGAATTAGTTGCAAGCGTTCCGTATGATGTTGTTAATCGTGAAGAAGCAGCACAATTTGCAAAAAGAAATCCACTTAGCTATTTACACATTACAAGATCAGAAATTGATCTGCCGGAAGTTGCAGATGTTTATTCGAAAGAAATTTATTTAAAGGCAAAAGAGAATCTCGCAAAAATCACAAAAGAAGCTCCGCTTAAGATTGATGACAAACCACATTTTTATCTTTACAGATTGATTATGAACGGAAGATCGCAAACAGGAATTTGTGCAACTTTTTCTGTTGATGATTATGATAAAGATGTAATTCTTAAGCACGAAAAAACCCGTAAAGCAAAAGAAGATGACAGAACAAATCATATTATAACAACTGAGGCACAAACCGGCGTTGTATTTCTAACTTACCGCGGAGTTAAAACAGTTAATGATGTTGTTGATAAAACATTAAAAGACGTAACTCCTGAATATGATTTTACAGCTCCGGACGGCATTCAGCACACTATCTGGGTTTTACCGGATGAATATAATAACGTGATTGTTGACGAGTTTAAAAAGATAAATAAATTATACATCGCTGACGGACATCATCGTGCAAAAAGTGCAAGCCGTGCAAAAGAAGAGAAGATGAAATCAAATCCGAATCATACCGGTAACGAAGAGTATAATTATTTTATTGCAGTAATTTTTCCCGAAGATCAATTAAAGATACTACCTTACAATCGTGTTGTGTTTGATCTCAACGGATTAAGCAAAGCTGATTTTATGGATTCGGTTGCACAAAAATTTTCAATTGTAAAAACCGAGAACAAAGAACCGAAATCTAAAAACACTTTCTGTATGTATATTGATAAAGAATGGTTTGAGTTGAAACCACGTAACTCTGTGTTTGCTAGTTTATCTTTAGAAACATCCGTTGGTGAAAAACTTGATGTTAGTATTCTACAGAACTTTTTACTTAATCCAATTCTTGGTATTGATGATCCGAGAACGAACAACAGAATTGATTTTATTGGAGGAATACGCGGAACACAGGAATTGGAAAAACTTGTTGATACAGGCAAAGCTGCTGTGGCATTTTCACTTTATCCGGTTGGATTGGATGATTTGATGAATATTTCTGATGCTGGCGAAGTAATGCCGCCAAAATCAACTTGGTTTGAACCAAAATTAAGAGATGGACTTTTAACACATTTGATTTAAAAATCATTTTATTTCAGTAATAATTAGTTCTTTAAGTAAAGACATAAGTAATTAAATGACAGAAATACCAGGCTTTCAGAAATTTATGCTTCCATTGTTGCAGTTTGCAGCTGATGAAAAAGAGCATTCAACAAATGAAGCATTGGATTATATCGCTAAAGAATTTGGTTTAACAGAAGAACAGCAAAATGAAATGCTGCCAAGCGGAAACCAAAAGATATTTTCCAACAGAGTGTTTTGGGCAAAGTCTTACTTAAAAATGGCTGGCTTAATAGAAAATACAAAGCGAGCTCATTTTAAAATTACTGAAAGAGGTTTGTCAACTCTTAATGAAAATCTTGATGAAATAAACATTAGATATCTTAAAAAGTTTCCTGATTATTTAGAGTTATCTGAAAGCTGGCGGAAAGGAAGTTCAGGCAGTGAAAAAGAGGAAGAAGTTTCTATACCTCAAACTCCCGAAGAATTATTAGAAAATTCTTATCAGGATATTCGAAAAAGTTTAGCACAGGAGATATTATCCAAAATTAAATCTTGCAGTCCTTCTTTTTTTGAAAAGACAGTTGTGGAATTATTAGTTAAAATGGGATATGGTGGTTCAAGGGTTGATGCTGGTAAAGCAATTGGTAAATCAGGCGATGAAGGAATTGACGGAATAATTAAAGAGGACAAACTTGGGCTTGATATTATTTACATACAGGCTAAACGATGGGAAAATGTTGTTGGAAGACCCGAAATACAAAAGTTTGTTGGTGCATTAGCAGGACAAGGAGCTAAAAAAGGAATTTTTATTACTACATCAAGATTTACAAATGAGGCAAAAGAATATATTCCAAGGAATGAAACTAAAATAGTGTTGATCGATGGAGAACAATTAGCAAACCTTTTAATCGATAACGACCTTGGTGTTTCTAAACAAGTAGTTTATGAAATAAAGAAAATTGATACAGATTATTTTGAAGAAGAATAATGATTAGTGCTTTTGTGTTTTCGTGGCAAAATCTTTTTACCACAAAAACTCAACGGCTCTAAATAACACAAAGAAATAAAACAAAAAGGAAAATCATTATGGAAAAAAGAATTTATAACTTCAGCGCTGGTCCGGCAATCTTAATGTAGGAGGGTTTATTAAAAAACATAAAATAACTATAAGAGAAAATGAAAAAAGATTTTAATGTAATAATAGAAAAAGATGAAGATGGCTTCTTTGTAGCTACAGTTTCGGAATTGAAAGGATGTCATACTCAGGCAAAATCGCTTGATGAGCTTATGAAGAGAGCTACGGAAGCGATTGAATTATATTTGGAAGAGCAAAAAGATGTTAAGTATCCTTTTGATTTTATCGGCGTGCAGAAAATTACTGTTCAGGAAAGATCTGTAAAATATAAAAAGAGCCTATCTCAAAAGCGAAAAAGAGAAAATGGCTAAAGCTCCTCGTTTAAGCGGAAAGGAATTAATTAGAATATTGAAATCTAAGGGATTCAAAGTTGTCAGAATAAAAGGCAGCCACCATATTCTAAAAGATTCAAGCGAAAAAGTTACAGTAATTCCGGTGCATTCAAACGAAATAATCGGCCCTGGCTTATTAGTCAAAATATTAGATGATTGTGAACTTAAAAAAGAAGATCTTAAAAAATAATTTTAATTAAACAGAAAAAAGGAAAATCATTATGGAAAAAAGAATCTATAATTTCAGTGCTGGTCCGGCAATCTTACCGGAAGAAGTTTTATTAGAAGCACAAAAAGAATTGTTTGCATTACCGGGAGTTGGAATGTCAATCCTGGAAATTTCTCACCGTTCAAAAACTTTTGAGGCAATTCTTGCGGAAGCAAAATCAGGAATTAAATCATTGTTAAACGTTCCAGATAATTATGAAATATTATTTTTACAAGGCGGCGCAAGTCTGCAATTTTCAATGGTTCCGTTAAATTTAATGCCTCCTAAAAACAAAGCTGATTATATTTCAACCGGAAGCTGGTCAAAGAAAGCAATCAAAGAAGCAAAAAGAGTTGGAACAGTTAACATTGCTGCAACAACAGAAGAAGGCGAAGGCGATAAAAAATATTTTAAACGCATTCCAAAACAAAGTGAGTTAAAACTTGATCCAGATGCAGCCTATGTTCACTTTACATCAAACAATACAATTTACGGAACACAATGGCAAAGCGAGCCTGAAGTAGGAAATGTCCCGCTTATTTGCGATGCATCATCAGACATTCTTCACAAACCAATTGATGTAAGTAAATATGGATTAATTTATGCCGGCGCTCAAAAGAATATTGGTCCTTCAGGAGTTGTTCTTGTTATAATCAGAAAAGATCTTCTTGAAAGAAGTCAGGATTCTTTACATACTATGCTTAATTATAAAACCCAAGCAGAAAATAATTCTATGTATAACACTCCCAATACTTTTGGAATTTATATCATAAAAATTGTTGCAAAACATCTTGCAAGCTTAGGCGGGTTAAGCAAAATGTATGAGATAAATAAAGCCAAAGCAAAAATTCTTTATGATGCAATTGATAGCAGTAATGGTTTCTATAAAGGACATGCAGAAAAAGAATCACGCTCATTAATGAATGTTACATTCAACCTTACAACCGCTGATCTTGAAAAGAAACTTATTGACGAAGCAACAAAAGCAGGATTTAACGGATTAAAAGGACATCGTTCAGTTGGCGGATTAAGAGCATCAATCTACAATGCTTTCCCAACAAAAGGTGTTGAAGATCTTGCTAACTTTATGAAAGATTTCCAAAAGAAAAACGGATAATGTTTTAATGAGTAACCACAAAGTTCACAAAGAAATAATGAGAGAGTCAGATTAAAAATTATAATACTTTAATTTAGTGCGCTTTGTGGTTTGCTCTAAAGAGTATGATTAAAAAGGGTTTATAATGAAAAAATTATTATTAGTTATCATAAGTTTATTTGTCTTTATAAGCTGCAGCAAAAAAGAAGTGCCGTTTGAAGCTTTCAGTCCCGAAGCTTTTGCTTATGATTTAGATGATAGCTGGGAAGTTAATGTCCAGGTAATGATTAAAGGATTTCTTCAACTTGAAAAGGATGGAATTTACTCAGCTTCTATTCAATATACTGTTGATTTGGTAAAACCGGATGGCGAAACAGTGAAATCTATTTTTACTGATGACAAACAAGAAACAAAAGACGAAGCAATAATGGATATTTCACTCGAAGCACAATTTGAACTGGATTCATCTTATCAGGAAGGTAACTACAAAATTATTTTTCACATCAAAGATTTAAACTCGGATAATCAAACAAACATAGAAACTGACTTAGAGCTAAGCAAATAATTCAGAATAGAATTATAGCTGTAAAATATCCTTGCTCATCACTTTCAATTTTTATAATAAAGCCGTGAAGATCAATAATTTGTTTTACGACCGATAGCCCCAATCCAACTCCGCCAAGATTTCTATTCCTCGATATTTCTGCTCTGTAAAATCTTTCATAAAGCTTAGATATTATCTCTTTAGGAATTGGTTCGCTTTTATTGGTAATAGAAAAATAAACAACATCGCTTTCATTTCTATCACACTTAATTAATATTTCGTTGTTTTCTAGACTATATTTAATTGCGTTATCAATAAGATTTATCAATACTTGTCTTATCAATTCTGCATCTGCGTCTATAATAAGATTATTCTCTTTAGAAAGTTCTAAAACTAAATTCAGATTTTTTTCTTCAGCTATGCTTTTAAAGCCAGCAATCAGATCGGTGATTAATTTGGATAGATCAATTTTTGTTCTGTTCAGTTGAATAATTGAATTATCCAATTTGGTAATGAAGAAAAGTCTTTCTACAATATTTATTAATCTTAAAGTTTCTTCATAACTGCTTTTAATTATTTCGTGATATTGTTCATTAGTTTTTGATGATCTTAATGCAAGTTCCAGCTCTCCTCTTAAAATTGTTAAAGGAGTTTTTAATTCGTGTGAAGCACTGATAGTAAAATGATTCATATACTCGATAGAATTTTTTATTCTGCTTAGCATTCGATTAAGGGTTTTCACAAGTCTTCCGTATTCATCTTCAAAAACTTCGCCGTCAAGCAAGGTATCAAGATTAAATGTATCAATTTCATCAGCCCGTTTAATTATTTTATTAATCCGTGCTAAGGCTTTGAAAGAGAAAAAAGCTCCTCCGATAAAAGAAAGGAAAAGGAACAGCGGAGCAATTATTATATAAAGTTTTTCAAGATTGTTTAATGTTCTTGAAATTGATTCAAGCGGAAAAGCAACAATGATCTTATAATTATCTTTATTAAAATATGCTGCTCTTATTGGATATTCCGATAACGCAGGTTCATTATAATTAACTAAACTAAGCGTGTCTTGATTAGGCGGAGTTTTAAAAAAGTTATTTTCAAGATTGGCGGTTCTGAAAAAAACCTTATCCTTAATTGATATCTGAACAAACGTATTATTTGGATTAAATGCCAATGCTTCAAAAATAATATCATACACTAACTCATCCGCTGAGGAGTAAACAGAATCCGGTTCAAAATCTAAAATATTAACTTCACTTTCTCTTATAAAACTATAGATAGATTCGGCTTGTTTGGTTAAAGAGACATCGAGCTCTTTTCTCATCGTTTGGTTAACATAAAAATAAATTATTGTTCCCAAAACTATTTCAAGCAGCAGGAAAAGGGAGGAATACCAAAGTGTGGTTTTAAATCGTGTGCTTTTAAAAAACTTTTCTAAATTTATTTGCATTGCAGGGCTTAATCATCTTTTATTAAGTAGCCAACACCCCTTACTGTTTGAATAATCTGTTTTTCAAACCCCTTGTCAACTTTGTTTCGCAGTTTGTTTATAAAAACATCAATAACATTTGTTTCGGGATCAAAGTGGAATTCATAAATATGCTCAGAAAGTTTCGTTCTTGATATAACTCTGTTTTTGTTTCTTAACAAGTATTCAAGCACAGCAAATTCTTTTGGGGTTAATATAATTTCAACATCATTACGGAATATCTTGTGATTTTCAATATCTAATTTCAAATCACCTGCCTGAAGATAGTTATTCTTTTCAAGCGAGTTTCTTCTGAGAAGTGCTCTGATTCTTGCTAATAATTCTTCAAATGAAAATGGTTTTGAAAGGTAATCATCTGCGCCGGTATCAAGTCCCTTTACTTTATCCTGAACGGTATCTCTTGCGGTTAAGATCAATACCGGAGTAAAAATTTTTTCGTTCCGGATTTCTTTAAGAATTGAAATACCATCTTTATATGGCAGCATCAGATCGAGAATAATTAAATCATATTCTTCATTTAAGGCAAGCTTTAATCCTTCTTTTCCATCAAAAGCAGCATCAACGGAATAATATTCTTCTTCTAATCCTTTTTTGATAAAGGATGCAACTTTCTTTTCATCTTCAACAACAAGAATTTTCATACCTAAAAATTAATAAAAAAAAGGAGAGATAAAACTCTCCTTTTCTTCATCAAAAAATAAACCGGCTATTTCTTTTCGGTTGTGTTAGTGTTCTTTTTAGTTTCTATCTTCTTATTGTTATGCGTTACTTTTTTATGTGTTAGTTCTTTTGTCTCTTTCTCACTTTTATTAACCGTGTCATGTTTGAGTGTTTTTTCTACCTCTTTTGCTTTTTCCGTAGTCTCCGGTTTATTTTGATTTATTTTGTTTTGATTCTGGACTGTTTTCATTTCAATTTTTTGCTCGGTTTTCTTTACATCTTTTTGATTTGTTTTATTTGTTTCTTTGTTCTGAGCCATCAGGGTTGTATTAACCGAAAATGCAATTAAAAGAACTGCTACTGCGAGTGAAAAAATACGTGCTTTCATTTTTAGATCTCCTTATAATGTTTATGATTATTAATTATTTCGAACTTACAATATTAACTTACTATCCAATTATTAAGACAATATTAATTCTATATTAAAAAAAATTAATCTTTATATCTTGTAATTTAATTTTACAAGAAAACCGAAGAACCATTTTGATCGATGGAAACATTAAGATCAAATATTAAAGAAAAATCCTTTCTGGCTTCTTCATATTCACCCAAATCTACTTTTATTGTTGCACGGTTAAATAATGCTTGTTTGGAAGAAGGATCAATCCTCAATGCCTTGTTGAAATAATTTAATGCTTCCATAAGCTTTCCTTCATCGGCTTGTTTAACACCGGCGCGGTTGTAGTACTTAACAAGTTTCTTCTGTTGGATCTGATTACTGTGTGCAAAATTTCCGGATTTGGGTAATGATTTCATCTTGAACTCCTTGTTTAAATTTCTTGTGTAAAACTAAGCTGAGTTCATTAAGAAAAAATTAATGCAAGATTAAAATTTTTTAATAAAAGAGATAAAGGATTTGAAAGGGGAGAGAAGTTTTACAATAATATCTGAAAAGTTCCTTAATGAAAATTATTTCTTAGGCAAAGAGATATTATTATGCTATATCAGAATATTGATTCTTCAAAATATTGCGGCGGTATCAATCTTCTGCCTGCATATCCGGCATCAATGCCGTGGAAATATTTAATATCTTCTTCATCGCTGCGCCAGCATAAATAGACCTCTTCACCATCTATCACTGCAGGAAAATCCACCAATCCTATCTGAAAGTTTGTATCTTTATAATAACAACCGATCTCTTCAAGTTCTTCTAAAAATCCGGTAACATCATCAGCCAGTTTTTTAATTCTTTCATCCTCTTCAACTTTTCCTTCAACCTCTTCAGCAATTAAGCGCATCTCCCGTGTCGCTTGTAAAATATCACGAACTATATTCCTTACCAACGGCAGTGTTTTTCTGGCTTCAGCGGGTGTAAAATGTTTTGTTTCAGTTGTCATTTGAATCCTGCGAAAAAGTTTTTGGCAAAGATACAACTTTCGGGCAATAAAAAAAGTAATTTGTTATTTCCATACTGCTTTGTAAAAAGGTAATCTTTATCACAATACAAACACTCTGATTGTAGCTAAATTTGTTACAGTAACATTTAATATATATTAATCAATTTTTACTGAGTTGTTTTATGACAAAATCAAATTTATCAGTTATTAAAAACTTCATCTCTTACGATGAATATCAGCAACAATTTAAACAACAGGTTTCTGTTAGCGATGTTAATTCACTTTCTGAAACCGATAAAGAATATTTTGAGTACAGAAAATTGAATTTTCAAAGAACTTCGCGAGTAGAAAAAACTTTTTCACCTTCCGAAGAAACGAAAAAAGTTTTTGCATCCATATCCAATACTCAGGAATGGTTTGTAATTACTGAAAGCTGGTGTGGAGATTCTGCTCAGAGTCTGCCAATAATTGCAAGCCTTGCAGCGCTTTCTGATAAAATTAAATTCAATATCGTATTAAGAGATTTAAATCCGGATTTTATGAACCTTTACTTAACAAATGGCGGAAAAAGCATTCCGAAATTAGTTGTTTTTGGTAAAGATGGACAAGAGTTGTTTAATTGGGGTCCAAGACCGAAACAGGCACAGGAACTGTTTAATAAGTTGAAAGAACAAGGGCTGGATAAGACAGAGATCATTTCTGAAATTCATTTGTGGTATGCTAAAAATCGTGGAAAAGAAGTGGAAAAAGAGATTACCGAACTGATACAAAAGACCAGTTAATATTTGACAATTAAAAAATTTTAACCGAGTGTTCTATTAATAACAAAAAATCTTCAGCAGAAAACTTAATACTCAATTGAATTATCACTAATTTTGATCAACAAAAATTAACAACTATAATCTTTACATTGTGTTTGTTAGTTGTTAATTGCTTGATAATATAATTTGAAAAATTAACTAATTTTTACACTAATACAGGAACTTGTTATGAAAAAAGTTCTTCAACTACTTTTTGTTATTCTTCTATTTGCTCAATTCAATATATTTAGTCAAACTCCGGTAGTTCAACAGATAATCAATTCAGTAAATCAGGATTCGATTATACAATTTGTTAAAGAACTATCAGGGGTTGTTCCGACAATGATAAACGGAACACCACAAACAATAGCTTCCAGAAACAAAAACCAACCCGGCAATGCTTTAGCTGAAACTTACATAAAACAAAAGCTGCAATATTACGGATTAACAACAACTATCCAGTCATTCAGTTCAACGGGAAAGAATGTAATCGGTGTTAAAACCGGAACAGAATTTCCAAATAAAAAGTTTATTATCTGTGCTCATTATGATGATATGCCGAGCGGACCGATCGCACCCGGAGCAGATGATAACGGAAGCGGCACTGCGGCTGTTATTGAAGCAGCAAGAATTTTATCACAGTACTCTTTTCCATACACAGTAATATTTGCTTTGTGGGATGAAGAGGAACAAGGATTAATTGGAAGTGAATATTATGCAGCTCAGGCTCAGGCAAATAATGATTCTATAGTTGGTGTTATCAATATGGATATGATTGCCTTTGATAGTAATAATGATGGAAATGCTGATGTTCATACAAGTCCGATAGCTAATACAAATGAATTAAAAGACAGAATGCTCGAGGTTAATTTAACTTATGGAATCAATCTGGTTCTTGATGTTGTTCCTGCAGAACCTTACAGCGATCATCAGTCGTTTTTAGATCATGGTTATGGTGCAATTCTTCTGATTGAAGATGATAATGATTTTCACACACAGTATCATACGGTAAATGATAATCTGTCTTACTATAATCAGCCATATTACATTAGAATGGCTAAACTGGCAATAGGCACAATGGCTATTTTATCATTGAATCTGGATCTTAAGATTCAGCATACTCCGATTGCTTCTATGTCAGTTTCCGAACCAATTACCACAACAGCATTTGTATCATCCGGTTTACAAATTGGTGCCGGTAATCTGGCTCCAAGATTGTATTACAGAACCAGGCAATCAGGGGTTCCATTCGGTAATTTTACGTCTGTAGCCGGAGTACCGACTGAAAGTGGTAATTATTCATTTTCAATTCCTGCACTGCCGCTTGGTACCGTATGTCAGTATTATATAGCAGCACAGGATGCAAACTCAACCATAGTAAAAACTGCACCGCTTGGAGGTAGTGGATTTAATCCTCCGGGAAGTACACCGCCTTCAACATTTTACCAATTCTTTGTTGCACCTATAAATATTGCACTTTATGATGAAGCAAATAATATATCCAACTGGACATCAGCCGGCGGTTGGAATATAACAACTGAGAAGTTTGTATCGCCGCCAACTTCATTTACTGATTCACCCGGCGGAAACTATCCGGCTAATGCTACATCGTCATTACGTTATAATAATCAGATTAATTTATCAGATGCACTTGGAGTGTTGTTGGAATTTGATACTCAATGGAATATTGAAAAGGGCTGGGATTATGGTCAGGTTCAGATTTCCACAAACAATGGCACTACATGGATTTCTTTAGCTGGAAAATATACAAATCCGGGCTCTGGAAGTTTTCAGCCATCAGGTCAACCGGTTTATGATGGTACACAATTAACCTGGGTTCACGAGAGTATTGATATTTCTACTTATATAGGTCAGCAAATTACAGTAAGATTTTACTTCAGGTCAGATTATGCCCTCCAATATGATGGGTGGTATGTTGATAATATCAAGATTTCTGTTTACAGCGGTATAATTCCGGTTGAATTAATATCATTTACAAGTTCGGTTATTAATAATACAGTTACTTTAAACTGGATAACTGCTACTGAATTAAACAATTCTGGTTTTGAAATTCAAAGATCTGTTAACAAAGATGAATGGGCTTCAATAGGATTTGTAACAGGCTTTGGCACTAGTACGGATATTCACAGATATTCATTTACAGATACTTCCCCGCTTGAAGGTTTCTCATACTATAGATTAAAACAAATAGATTTTGATGGAACTTCGGAATATTCAAACATTGTTGAAGTTACTTATGGTGCCGTATCCGATTTTGCTCTCGAACAAAATTATCCAAATCCATTTAACCCAAGTACCAAGATCAATTACTCAATTAAAGAAAAAGGAAATGTTGAGCTGAAGATTTTTGATTTGCTTGGAAGTGAAATAGCAACCTTAGTGAATACAGAACAGAATGCTGGTCATTATGAAGTTTACTTTGACGCTTCAGGATTATCAAGCGGAATTTATTTATATACAATTAAATCTGGAAGTTTCGTTCAGGCAAGAAAAATGGTTTTGCTTAAATAGCGACAAATGTCGCCTCGTAAGCAGTTAAATTTGTAAAAACAAACGAGGTGACAGATGAAATTACGAAGAGGCTTTTCTTAGATAGAAGCCAGCTAAAAAGTTCAGAGGGAGAGTTGATATGGGAATTAGAGAACTCATATTCACTCTCTCCAAAATTAAGTTCATCAATAATGATGACAGCCAAAGAAT
>JAKIZM010000062.1 GCA_022708025.1 Bacteroidota bacterium
CAAAATGTTATATGAACAATCACCTTTAGCTCAATAAAGACAGTCATAAGGAAGAATTTTGAAGAAATAATTATTTGTCCGTTAAATTATCTTTGTTTTTATGTCCTATATCGGATTTGAGATGTGATAATAAGGAATAATTTTTTGCTGATTTTTTTATAAGTTATCGCTTAAATTTTTACATTTTGTTAAAACCTTGAAAGATTAATATGGAACACTTTTCAAATGCAGAAATACCGTTGCTAAGCATTTTACCTTTTGTATTAATGCTCTTATCAATAGCATTGTTTCCTTTATTCTGGAATCACTTTTGGGAAAAGAACAGAAACAAACTATATGTTGCAATTATATTAAGCATACCTGTTTTAATATATTTACTTGCAAATGGATTTACACTTGAATTAGAACATGCAGTCATCTTCGATTATGTTCCGTTTTTAATTTTACTTGGCGCATTGTTTACAATAACAGGCGGAATTCTTTTAACCGGTGATATAGAAGCAAAACCAAAAATAAATACTTTGTTTATGGCTATTGGTACTGTGCTCGCTTCATTTATGGGAACAACCGGTGCAGCAATGCTGCTTATCCGTCCGGTTATTCAAACAAACAAAGAAAGAAAATTCAAAGTTCACACAATTTTATTTTTTATTGCAATAGTAGCTAATTGCGGTGGCTTATTAACTCCGCTTGGAGATCCTCCGTTGTTTATGATGTATTTACGAGGTGCGCCTTTTACCTGGTTTTTTCATTTAGTTCCCGAATGGTTTGTAACTAACTTATTGTTACTTATAATTTATTTTTTCGTTGATAGTTATTATTATAAGAAAGAGCCTGAATCAGCAATAATAAGCGATAAAACAGATATCCGACCTATTAAGATTGAAGGAAAAAGAAATTTTATTTTCCTAGCCGGAGTTGTTCTTGCCGTTGCATTTATTAACGAACAATATTTTTCATTTATCAATTTAAATCCTTATTACAAATTTGTTCGCGAAGCTGTGATACTTTTAATGGCCGGACTTTCTTTATTGTTCACTCCAAAACTTCTGAGGATATCAAACAATTTTACCTGGCATCCGATACAAGAAGTTGCTTATTTATTCCTTGGAATTTTTATCACAATGGTGCCGGCTTTGTTGTATCTTGAAATAAACGCAAAACATCTCGGTATTCAAACAGCCGGGCAGTTTTATTATTACTCAGGATTGTTAAGCAGTTTTCTGGATAATACACCAACTGCAGTTACATTTCACTCGCTTGCATTAGGACTCGGAATTACCGAAGGCACATTGGTTGCAGGAATTCCTGAATTTCTATTAAAAGCAATTTCCACAGCTTCCGTGTTTTTTGGCTCTATGACTTATATCGGAAATGGACCTAACTTTATGGTTAAAGCTGTTGCTGAAGAAAACAATATAGATATGCCGCACTTCTTCGCTTATATGTATAAATTTTCCTTAATCGTTTTACTACCGATATTTATTTTAGTTGAACTATTTCTTATTTAATACGATGAAAATATTTTCTGCAAATCCATGGCATTCAGTTTCACCCGGTAAAGAAATACCGAAGGTTGTAAACGCAATAATAGAAATTCCTAAAGGCTCTAAAGGAAAATATGAGCTTGATAAAGAAAGCGGACTTCTCAGGTTAGACAGAGTTCTTTATTCATCCGTTCACTATCCGGCAAATTATGGATTCATTCCTCAAACATACTGTGATGATAAAGATCCGTTGGATATTTTGGTAATTTGTTCTATAGATGTTGATCCGCTCTCTATCATTGAAGCTAAAGTAATTGGAGTGATGCATATGATTGATGATGATGAGCAAGATGACAAAATTATTTCTGTTGCTTATCACGATATGGCAGTTAATTATCTTGATGATATTTCAGAACTTCCGCCTCATACAATAGTTGAACTTAGAAGATTTTTTGAGGATTACAAAAAGCTTGAACATAAACAAGTTGTCGTTGAGCAATTCCTAGGAAAAGAAGAAGCATACAGAATTGTTAATGAAGCTGTTGATCTTTATAATAAAGAAAAAAATAATCTGATTAAGTGATTTGTAAAATTTTTTTTAATAGGAAAGTCAAAATATTTATATAAACAATCAGCGGATGCACGAATAATTTGCTCGTGCATCCATAGCAATAAGAATTAATTATTTTTCAAATACTCTCTTAGCACATACTGCAAAATTCCCTGATTCTTGTAGTATTCAATTTCAATCGCAGAATCCAATCTTGCTTCAACTTTAAATTTAGTTTCTTTACCGGATGAATGAACTGCTTTTACATCAAGTAATTTATGCGGCTTAAGATTATCAGCTAATCCGTTTATGCTGAAAGTCTCTGTGCCATCTAATCCTAATGATGCTGCATTCTGACCATCAACGAATACAAGCGGCGCAACTCCCATTCCAACAAGATTGCTTCTATGAATACGCTCGAAACTTTCTGCAATAACTGCTTTTACTCCCAGCAGAAAAGTTCCTTTTGCTGCCCAATCGCGTGAAGAACCCGAACCATATTCTTTACCGGCAAGAATAATCAAAGGAGTATTATCTTTCTTGTATTGCATAGCAACATCAAAAACATTCTTAACTTCGTTAGTTGGCAGATAACGACTGAAACCACCTTCTTTATCTGCAATTTTATTTTTGATTCTTACATTCGCGAATGTACCGCGCATCATTACTTCGTGATTTCCTCTTCTTGAACCGTAAGAATTAAAATCTTCTTTTGTAATGCCTTTGCTCATCAGATAAGCGCCTGCAGCAGAGGTTTCTTTAAATGATCCTGCCGGTGAAATATGATCGGTTGTAACAGAATCACCTAAATATAAAAGCACTCTCGCATCTTTGATATCAGTAACAGGATCCGGAGTTGCTTTTATATTTTCAAAGAACGGTGCTTCTCTGATATAAGTTGAATCCTCGCTCCATTCAAAATTCTGATCGAGATTTACTTTCAGATTCTGCCAATCAGTAGAACCATCAAATATCACATTATAAACATCTTCAAAATCATCCTGCTTCATACAATCGTTGATCGTTTTTTGAATTTCATCTCTTGACGGCCAAATATCTTTCAGATAAACCGGAGCACCATTTGGATCATAATCAATCGGATCGTTAATCAAATCGATATCAACTCTTCCTGCAAGAGCATAAGCAACAACCAGCATTGGCGACATCAGAAAATTCATTTTAACCTGTGGATGAACTCTTGCTTCAAAATTTCTGTTACCGGAAAGAACGGAAGCTACAATCAATTCGCCTTTATCCACCGCTGTTGCAATTGCAGGCGGCAGCGGACCCGAATTACCAATGCAGGAAGTGCAGCCATAACCAACAGTATGAAAACGCAAAGCTTCAAGATCTACATTCAATCCTGATCGCTCTAAATATTTTGTAACAACTTTTGATCCCGGAGCCAAAGAAGTTTTTACCCAGGATTTTGTTCTCAATCCTTTTTCAATTGCATTTCTTGCAAGCAAACCAGCGCCAACCATCACAGCAGGATTTGAAGTATTAGTACAACTTGTTATCGCGGCAATAACAATGCTTCCATCGCTTAAAACAAATTCTTTATTGGATTGCTTTATTCTTACCGAATGGAGATTGCCACCATTAAAAATTACCTCTGAGCGTGATTCTCCGCTAATTGGAACTTTACCGAAAGTAAATTCAGTCCCGGAACCGCCTTCAATCAGCATTGCAAATTCTTCTCTGCTGTTTTTAGGTTGATAATCACGACTGAATTCGTTTTTCAGAATCTCAGTAAATTTTTTATCGAGATCTTTAACTAAAATTTTATCCTGCGGACGTTTTGGTCCTGAAACCGTAGGCTCAAGTGTAGATAAATCCAGTTCAACGATTGAAGAGTATTTAATATTTTCGTTTCCGGTTCTCCAAAGCAGATTTTCTTTACAATATGTTTCAACAATTTTAATCTGCTCAGCAGAACGATTAGTGGAATGCATATATTCTAAAGTACGCTCATCAATCGGGAAATAAGTAATAGTGCAGCCAAACTCAGGCGACATATTACCAATAGTAGCGCGGTCAGTAACTGTTAAATGTTTTAATCCGTCTCCAAATACTTCAACAAATTTTCCAACCACACCTGTCTGCCGTAAAAGCTTTGCAATCGATAAAACAAGATCTGTAGCAGTACATTCATTTGGAATATCGCCTGTAAGTTTTAATCCGACTACCTGCGGGCAGGTAAAAAATATCGGCTGACCGAGCATAGCAGCTTCAGCTTCAATTCCGCCAACACCCCAGGCAACAACTCCGATTCCATTAACCATTGGTGTATGTGAATCTGTTCCGACTAAAGTATCAGGGAAAAGCCAACCTTCTCTTGCAATAACTCCTTTCGAAAGATATTCTAAATTAACCTGATGACAAATTCCCATTCCCGGCGGAACAACTGTAAAATTATTCAATCCTTTTTGCGCCCATTTTAAAAGCTCGTATCGTTCCTTGTTTCTCTTAAATTCCAGCTCAACATTTTTATCGTAAGCATAGTCGGTGCCGAAATAATCCACTTGAACAGAGTGATCAATTACCAGATCAACCGGAATTGCGGGATTTATTTTTTGTCCGTCTTTTCCGTGACGAATAAATTCAGATCTTAACGAAGCCATATCAACAACAGCAGGAACTCCGGTAAAATCCTGCATTAATATACGCGCAGGCATAAAAGGAATATCTCTATCAACTGCTTCCGGAGTCCATTTTAACAGCGTCTCCACGTGTTCATCTGTAATGCTGAAACCATCATAATTCCTAAGCACATTTTCCAATAAAATACGAATGCTGAACGGCAGATGTTCTACACTGCCATTCTTTAAATCTTTCAGTGAACAGAATTTATATTTTTTTCCGTTAACCGAAAGCTCTTTAACTGATTTTGCTTTTGAGTAACTCATATATGTTTATTTGTTTTGTTTTTATTATTAAAAAGAATAGTTGAAATCCGATGTTTAATTATCTAACTCTGCAACTTACAAATAAATAGATATTTTTCAATATATTTATGATGCAAGATCACTTTTACATTGAAAAGTTTTTGTCAGAAGATAAAAATTATCAACGATGTGTTTTTGTTGATCTTAATTAACTAATTCATACTAATTATTTTCAAAAAAATCAGTTATAAAAATGAACAAACCGCTTTATAATTTTTTTACTAATGATCACAGACGGATTGAATCATTATTTGAAAAAGCAGTTGAAAATCCAAATGATGTTCAGACAGATCTTTATCATCAGTTCCGCACCGGATTATTAAAACATATTAAGATGGAAGAGAAAGTGCTTTTTCCTGCTGCGCAAAAAGCCAATGACGATGTTCCTTTGTCATTGCAGGCAAAACTGCGTTTAGATCACGGTGCGCTTACAGCTTTAATGGTGGTTCCGCCGACTCCGGATGTTATAAAAGTAATCCGTTATGTAATGGAAAAACACGACATACTTGAAGAAGAAGAAGGCGGAATGTATGATGTCTGCGAAAAGTTAACAGAATCTGAAACACAAAACTTACTGGAACAATTGGAAAACACGACCGAAGTGCCTGTGCATCCGCACAATAAAGCTGACTATGCACTAAAGGCAGCTAAAAACGCTTTAGACAGAGCCGGTTATAATTTTGATGAGATAGCAAAGTAAAATGAATGAGATAGTTATGTAGTGTCTTCTGAAAAATTATTATTAAGGTCATTCCGTCCGACAGAGGCGGATTGTTTTGGAATCAATACACTAAGATTTTCAACTAGCGGGGACTTTATTAATTCCAAAAGGTAATCTGATAGACAAAGAACCTAATATTTATATTTGTTTGACAAAATAAATATTAATTTACTATGCTTTTTCGATTTTGTTTCAATTAATATAAAAAAGAACAAGTAATGAATAACGAGCAGAAAATTACAACCGACATAAAACCGCCAAACAAAGATTTGGAAATATTGAAGATTCACTTTCCGCATTGCTTTGACAAAGATGAAAATTTTCAATTGGATAAGTTCAAAGCAAACCTGACTGAGAAGGAAATCAATTTCTCTAAAGAGAGTTACGGTTTAGACTGGCTGGGCAAAAGCTATGCAAGATTATTGGCAAGCGACCCTGCAACTACTTTGCTGAAAGCAGACGAAACCCATAACAGTAAACCTGAAAACGTCAGCTCTGAAAACTTGCTGATAAAAGGCGACAACTTGGAAGTGTTGAAACACCTTGCCAATGCTTATTACGAAAAAGTGAAAATGATTTACATAGACCCGCCTTATAATACAGGGAGTGATGGTTTTGTGTATAACGATGATAGGAAATTTACTGTAAAGGAACTACAAAATTTAATCGGCATAGACGAAGAAAAAGCAAAACGGATTTTAGATTTTACTCAAAGTAAAAGTAACAGCCATTCAGCTTGGCTTACCTTTATGTATCCACGCTTATATATTGCCAAGCAATTATTAAAAGACGATGGTGTAATTTTTGTTTCTATTGACGATAATGAAGTAGCACAACTACGATTACTTATGGATGAAGTTTTGGGAGAAGATAATTTTGTGGCGGAATTTGTTTGGAGAAAGAAAACAGGTGCAAATGATGCAAAAGACATTGCAAACATTACAGAATCAATTTTATTGTATGCAAAAAATCACACTAAAACAATAGAAAAAATGATTTGGAATCGTGATGAAAAGACTATAAACAAGTCAAGATATAAATTGTCGGATGAGTTTGTGGGAATAAGAGGAAAATTTTATTTTGACACTTTAGATCGAGGAGGATTACAGTATTCAGATTCAATGAATTTTGGAATTGAAGCACCAGATGGCGGATTGATTTTTCCAAATGGTCGTTCAAGTTTTGCAGATGATGGTTGGATATGGAAATGGAGTAAAGAAAAAATTCAATGGGGGCTTGAAAACAAATTCTTAGAATTTGTAAAGTCTGATAAAAGTCAAGGTTCAAAATATACGATTAGGTATAAAGTTTATGAAAATGTTGATAATGAAAACAAAATACGTGAATCTACAGGAAGAGCATTTTCTAATTTAATTAATGAGCCAATTAACCAACAAGGCAACGCTGATTTTGCGAATCTTTTCAATGGTTATGTATATTTTTCAAATCCAAAACCGACTGGTTTAATATCATATTTTTTAAAGATTATTAATGACACAAACTCGCTAATCCTCGATTTCTTTGCCGGATCCGGCACAACAGCCGATGCCGTTATGCAGCTCAATGCCGAAGATGGCGGTAATCGTAAATTTATTTTGGTGCAGCTTCCAGAACCAATAGATGAGAAGAAAAACAAAACTGCTTACGATTTTGTTTTAGAACTAAATGAACAAAAAAGCAAAATAAATAAATTGAAAAATGCAACTGGGAATTATGCAACAGTAGCAGAACCGAAATTAAATTACAATAAAACTCCTACCATTTTTGATATTACAAAAGAGCGTTTGCTGCGGGCAGCAAAGAAAATAAATTCTGAGATAGATGAAAAAATAGAAAAACTAAAAAAAGAATTACCTTCAGAAGAAAACAAAACAGAAATTGAACGATTAGAAAACTCCAAAGCTCAAAATAATTTTAAAATTTTTGAAACCACTCCTATTTGGGAAGATTACAATTTTGAAGCTGAGCAGTTCGACAGCTCTCAAACACTATTTAATGTAGGTAAACTCACCGAAGATGATATTAAAGCATTACTCACTACTTGGAAAACCTATGACGGCATTCCATTAACACAAGATTTAGAAAATGTTGATTTACCCTTCGACTCCGCTCAGGGCAAAAGCTACACTGCGTATTACGGCAGCGGAAAATTGTATTTAATGCACAAAGGTTTTACAACCAACTGTCTTAAAGCGCTCTTAGAAAAAATTGATAACGATAAACATTTTGAACCGAAAAGCATCATCGCCTTCGGTTATCATTTTGAAAGTAAAAATCTGCGGGAAATTTCCGAAAACATAAAAACCTACAGTAACAAGAAAAAAAGCGATATTGATTTTATTACACGGTATTAAAATTATGCAAAACAGCATTGAGATATATAAGTCCGAAGATAATCAAGTAGAAGTAAATGTTAGACTTGATAAAGATACCGTTTGGTTGAATAGACAGCAACTATCTGTTCTATTTGACCGTGATATCAAAACAATAGGGAAACATATAAATAATGTATTTTCTGATGGAGAATTGGAATTTTCTTCAACTGTCGCAAAATTTGCGACAGTTCAAATTGAAGGAACGCGTGAAGTAGAAAGAGAAATTGAATATTACAACCTTGATGTAATTATTTCAGTAGGTTACAGGGTGAAATCACAAAGAGGGGTTCAGTTTCGTCAATGGGCTACACAACGCCTAAAAGATTATTTAATAAAAGGTTACGCCATTAATCACCAACAATTAGAAAAAAACAAAGCTCAATTTTTACAGACCTTAGCAGACTTAAAAATCTTGACCGAAGGTAATTCGCAAATAGAAGCAAAAGACATTTTAACCCTTATTCAAAATTTCTCGGATACTTTTTTTGCCTTAAACAGTTATGATAAAAATATTTTCCCGGCAAAAGGAACAAAAGAAGAAGTAGAAACTTCTGCAGAAGAATTAGAAAAAGGTTTGGCGCAATTAAAAGCTGAACTTATCCGAAAGGGCGAAGCAACTCAACTGTTTGCTCAAGAAAAGACAAAAGGAAATTTAGAAGGTATTTTTGGAAATGTATTTCAAAGTGTTTTCGGGCAAGATGCCTATCCGACCTTTGAGGAAAAAGCAGCTCATCTCTTATATTTCATTATCAAAAATCATCCGTTCAACGATGGCAATAAGCGCAGCGGTGCGTTTAGTTTTATTTGGTTCCTGAAAAAGGCAAAGAAAGATTTTATAAAAAAAATAAGCCCTGAAGCCTTAACAACACTTACTCTTCTGATTGCGGAATCTAATCCCAAAGACAAAGACAGAATGATAGGGCTGGTATTATTACTGTTAAATTCAGGAAGCTATGAAAGGATTTAATTTTGAAAAAAATCTCTCGCACCAGGATAATGCTGTAGTAAGCGCAATTGCAGTTTTTGAAAACTTACAGCCACACCCTGTTTCTGAGTTAGACAAAAATCACTTCAACCCTGTCTATAATAAGGTAGAGAAACAAGGCAATGTCCTCTCCAATGAAATTCTGCCCTCCGGACAGTATTTTGATAATATACTCGCTTGCCAAAAAAGGAACGGCATAGAAGAAAAACCAAAAGCAAAAAGCAACATCATTGATATAATGATGGAGACCGGAACAGGAAAAACATACACTTACACCAAAACCATTTTTGAACTCAATAAAAGTTACGGTATTTTCAAATTCATAGTTGTTGTTCCGACGCTATCCATTAAGGCAGGGACAATTGATTTTTTAAAATCTGACAGCAGTCGCGAGCATTTTAAAGAACAATACGGCAAAACACTTCATTTGCACATTGTTGAAAGTCAGAAAAACAGCAAAAGCAAAAAATCATTTATTCCACCGGCTGTAGTTAGTTTTGTAAATTCTGGAAGCTATGAAAAAAACAGTATTCAGGTTATGATTATCAATGCCGGTATGATTAACTCTGAAACCATGCAAAAGAGTTTTGACAAAGGTTTGTTTGACAAATACACAGTTCCTTTTGATGCCATTGCAGCTATTCAACCTTTTATGATTATTGACGAACCCCATAAATTCGCGCAAAGCAATAAAACTTGGGAGAATATTCAGAAAATGAAACCCCAATTTATTTTGCGCTATGGTGCAACTTTTCAAGGATATGAAAATCTGATTTATACTCTTACTGCCGTAGATTCTTTCAACAGAAATTTAGTAAAAGGAGTTATCGGGCACATTACGGAATTTGACAGCGGGAAAAATGCAATAGTAAAATTCATTGATTCTGACGGCACTGAAGCAAGTTTTGAATTAATTGAAAACGACAAACATAAAACGGTAACCGTTTCCAAAAAAGAAAGTCTAAAAAAGGTTCACCCAGAAATGACTGACTTGGGCATTGAAAATTTGAATAAAAGCACGGTTGTTTTAAGTAACGGTTTAGAAATGAAAAAGGGAGACAAAATCAACCCTTATTCGTATGCTGAAAAGTTGCAGGAAACAATGATTCAAAAGGCAATTAAACACCATTTTGAAATTGAAAGACAACTCTTAACAAGAGAAGTAAAAATAAAGCCATTAACTCTTTTTTTTATTGATAATATTAACGAATACCGAGACAAAGAAGGATATATTAGAACAACAGTTGAGCAATACATCAAAGCCGAAATTGAGGGACTTTTAAAAACGGAAAAAGATACTTTTTACAAAGCATATCTTGAAAAAACTTTGATTGATTTATCTGCAACCCACGCAGGTTATTTTTCAAAAGACAACACTGAGAAAGACGAAGCCATTGAAAAAGAGATAAACGAAATCTTACACGATAAACAAGCAATGCTTGATTTGGAAAATCCAAGACGATTTATTTTTTCAAAATGGACTTTGCGCGAAGGTTGGGATAATCCGAATGTATTTCAAATTTGTAAACTCCGCAGCAGCGGAAGTGAAATATCAAAATTGCAGGAAGTTGGGCGTGGCTTGCGGTTGCCAGTAAACGAATACGGCAATCGTGTAAAGGACGAACAATTTTATCTCAACTACTTTGTTGACTTTACCGAAAGTGACTTTGTAGATAAGTTAGTCAATGAAATCAATCAGAAATCAGGAGCAATTTCCATTGAGCAAGTTCCTGATAAACTTACTGAGCAGATGATTAAAAAGATTTGTGAACTATACGAAACTACTGAGGATGAACTTTTGGAAGTTTTAGACACAAATAATGTAATCACAAGGACAAACTCATTTAAGGCTGGCGGTTTTGATTACATCAAACAGAACTATTCACGAATATTTGAAGGCGTTAATTCAAACAAGGTTCGCAAAGCAACTGACCCTAAAAAGAAAATTATTGTAAGGACAGAAAAATATCAAGAGTTGAAAGACCTTTGGGAAAAACTGAATGAGAAAGTAATTCTTGAATATAAGTTTAAGAACGAAGCAAGTTTTAAAACTTTGTTTATTGAATTTCTGAAAACACAAAAGGGTAATTTTACTTCTGAAGGAATTAATGAGAGAATTTCAAAAGTTGAAATCAAGGACAACAAAGCAGTAGTAAACGAACCAGAATCGGTTTACAATCGAAAGGCTGTAAACATTTCAACGATGAAATATAGCGACTTTTTAAAAGAATTATCAAAAACTCTTAACATTAACATTTCAACAATACATCAATCAATTATTGATGCGGAAACAGAAATAAATAAGTATCTCAATCAAACAACACTTCGAGTAATCAAACAGAATTTTGACTTCTTCCTAATGACACAAGCTTTTGATAAATATTCGATAGAGTATAAAAAGGTTTCAAACAGCATTCATCCTACTAAAATAACAGACGAGACAGGCAATGTGCTGAATGAAATTTCCGCATCTGATGTTGGCGTTCTGTTTTCAGACGAAGACGTTGCAGATTCATATTTCTTTGAAGAATTGTATTATGAT
The DNA here is from genome assembly GCA_022708025.1 of Bacteroidota bacterium. Classification (GTDB taxonomy): domain Bacteria; phylum Bacteroidota; class Ignavibacteria; order Ignavibacteriales; family Ignavibacteriaceae; genus IGN3. The sequence continues at coordinate 11,609 of JAKIZM010000062.1, forward strand.
TCTGATTTAGAGAAAACAAACATCAAAACCGAGATTAAGGAAGTAATTGTATTTACAAAAATTCCAAAGAACTCAATTAAAATTCCGGTTGCAGGAGGTAAGTCGTATTCACCTGACTTTGCCTATATAGTAAAATTCAAAGATGGTGAGCAAAAACTAAACTTTATTATTGAGACAAAGGATGTAAATAGCAAAGACGAACTTCGTGATGAAGAAAAATTCAAAATTAAACACGCCGAAAAATTCTTTGACGGCAAAGTAAAAATTAAGTTCAGAACACAATTCAGCAACAACAAGATTGTCGATTTGCTAAATGAAATTACTAATTACTCAGTAAAAAATTATAACACACCACATAAACAATAAGAATCTATACTTTATCTTAGTTTATTAAATACTCAAGCTCTAGATATTTAAACTTTTCTTAATTTTAACTAATGATACAGCGCAACAGACTTTTTGTTTGTGAACTGAATGTTTAATTTGGCTTATACTTTTTCTTAAAAAAGCAAAAATTTATAAACCACTTAATTGAGATTTTTAATATGAAATTAGGAATTGGAATGTTTGGAGATATGAGTTTTGACCTTCAAACAAAAAAATATCAGAAAGCATCTGAAAGATTAAAAGAGATTATTGAAGAGGTAAAACTCGCAGATGAGCTTGGAATAGATTCATTTGCGATGGGCGAACATCATCGTGAGGATTATGCTGTTCCGGCTCCCGAAATTTTATTGGCTTCTGTTGCTTCAGTTACAAAAAACATACGGTTATTAAGCGGAGTAAATGTTATAAGCTCTGCTGATCCTGTAAAACTGTTTCAGGATTTTGTAATGATTGATCTTATTTCAAATCATCGTGCAGAAATTATGGCAGGACGCGGGAGTTTTATTGAATCTTTTCCGTTGTTTGGTTACAACTTGGAAGATTATAATGAACTATTTGAAGAAAAACTTGAACTGCTGCTTACCTTAAGAAGTAATGAGGTTGTTAATTGGAAAGGCCAATTCCGTGTGCCGATAGTTAATCAAACTATTTATCCAAGACCTGAGAGAGAAATTCCGATTTCAATTGCTGTCGGCGGAACACCTGCTTCTGTGCTTCGTGCAGCAAAGCTCGGATTACCGATTGTCTTTGCAATCATTGGCGGCAACCCTGAACAATTCAAACCTTTGATTGAATATTATAAAGAAGTTTATGCTCAATCCGGACACGATATAAAAAAGATGAAGATTGGAGTTCATTCACATACATTCATTGCTGATTCGGAAGAAGAAATTATGAATGATTATTATCCGCATTATGCACACGCAATGAACAAAATCGGAAGAGAAAGAGGCTGGAGAAGCGCTTATACACCTGCTAATTTCAAAGCAAGCATTGGACCTGATGGTGCATTGTATATGGGTGAACCTGATTATGTAGCTGAGAAACTGATTAAGACAATTGAAATGTTTGAGATTGAACAATACATCGCTCATATAGATGTTGGTGGACCGGATCATAAACAAATGATGAAAAATATTGAACTGCTTGGAACAAAGGTCTTTCCAAAAGTCAAAGAATATTTTAAAGGATGATTTTCAGATTCTAATAATTTTCAAAATATAGAAAATCAATTCAAATAGCTGCAAGATTATTTACTGCCGGTATCAATAAGAGTATTATCTTTAGCACTTCTTTGCGGAACAATATAAAGGCAGAGAATGATGATCAATGTAAAAAGAATAAGTCCCCAATAAACATTGTGCATAGATGTATTTATAGCACCGCGCAAAAACTCTTTTGATGTATCAGCTAAATCAGGTGAATTAAATGTTCCGATAATATCTTTTATTACAGCAGGAATGTCCGAAGGTGCGTTTTTCATCTGCTGTAAAAATGAATTGTTAAAGATGGCACCAATAATTGCGGCACCAAGACTCTGACCAAGATTTCTTGAAAACATATTAGCACTTGTAACAACTCCCCTTTGCTGCCAGGAAACCATAGATTGAATTCCAACTAAAGATGGTGTTGAAAGCAAACCAAATCCTGCGCCGAGTAAAACCTGATCGCATACAAGCAGATAAACAGGCTGCGGACGCGGTATTAACAAAAATCCTGTAAAAGCTAAAAGCACAATAACAGCACCAATAATTGAAGTATCTCTAAAGCCTATCCGCATATAAATTTTTCCTGAAAGAGCTGATGATGTAGGCCAGCCAAGGCTCATGCTCGCTAAAATAAATCCTGAAGCAATAGTTCCGATTCCAAGAGAAGTTTGTGCAAATGTAGGAAGAAATGTTTCAGGACCCATCATTACTATTCCCATTCCTGCCATTGCAAGATTTGTAAATGCGAGTGTTTTATTCTTCCAAAGCCATGCGGGCATAATTGCATCGGAAGTTTTTCTTTCAGTGTTAACTGTCCAAACTGCCAAAAACAAAACAATAAACAGAATGCCAAAACTTTCATAAGAGAACCATGACCAGGCTTGTCCGCCTTCCAGCAGAAAAATAAATAACAGAGCTAAAGTAAGCAGAATAAGAACAGAGCCTTTGTAATCAATCACAGGTTTTACCGGAACAATATGCTCTTTAAAAAATGAAGTGATAAAATAAATTGATACTGCACCTATAGGAAGGTTTATTAAAAATATCCAGCGCCAGTTAACATATTCAGCTAATGCGCCGCCTAAAGCTGGACCGACAATAGCACTTATACCCCAAATACTCGAAAGATATCCCTGAATCTTTGCGCGTTCTTCTACCGTGTAAATATCACCGGCAATAGTATTTACTGTAGCCATAATCGAACCAGCACCAAGCCCTTGCATTCCACGAAAGAATATAAGTGAGCCAATATTCCACGAAGCGGCAGAAGCAGCAGAGCCGATTAAAAATATATTGATTCCAAGTATTAAAACTTTCTTACGGCCAAAAAGATCTGTTAGCTTTCCATAAACCGGAATAGTAACTGTTTGCGCAAGAAGATAAATCGAAAACACCCACGAAAATTTTGTAAATCCGCCTAAGTCAGAAACTATGTGTGGTATAGCTGTCGAAACAATAGTTGAATCCATTGCAGCCAGCATCATAGTAAGCATCAATGCAACAAGAATAAAGCTACGTCGCTGAGGTTTATTTTCAAATGAGGAATTATCAGACATAAAAAAATTGAATAAATATGATCACTAATATTAAGAATCTAAATCATTTTATTTGATCGCCTGCAAAATATAACAGTAAATTCTCACCGATCCTTCTGATACTATTAATTTTTAAAAGCTTTTAAGGAACAATAACTGTTCGGACTCCGGCATCAAACTTTTCCAAAGCATCAAGAGTTTTATTAATTGCATCAGCATCCAATGGAATTGTGCGGGTTACAATTTGTGAAGTATCGAGCATTTTCTTTGCTGCAAAATCAATAAGCTTAGGCAGCTCCTGTAAAAGATGATCATTTGAACCAATCAACTCAACTTCATTCCCAAGTATTTCACTATAAGTATTAACAGAAAGATTTTTATCCGAAAGTCCGACCAGCACTACACGCCCTAAAGGACCAACAGATTGAAGAGCCTGTTTTTGTGTTTGTGCCAAACCAATCATTTCTATTGCAACATCAATACCTTTACCGGCATTTAATTTTTTAATCTCTACAACCGGATCAGTTATTTTTCCGTTTATCGGAATGGCGCCATATTGTGCAGCAAGCTTCAATTTTTCATCATTGATATCAACTGCAAATACCATTGATGCACCGAATGCTTTCGCAAGCTGTATTGCAGATTGCCCTAATCCGCCAACACCAAACACTGCCACTTTATCTCCGGGTTTTATCCTGCTCTTTAACAAAGCATGATAAGCTGTAGCAGAAGCACACATTAAAGTAGCACCTTGTTCAAACGGAATTTCATCCGGAAGATGTATTGCATTTCTTGAAGGAATAGCAATGTATTCTGCATAACCCCCATTTGCATGATGTCCGATCATTTTTCCTTGTTTGCAAAATTGTTCATTGCCGGTTGAGCAGTAATAACAATCGCCGCAAGTAATAAGATAATGAAGACAAACTCTGTCTCCGGGTTTTACATTTGTAACTTTTTCGCCGATTTTCTCTACTATTCCTGCTACTTCGTGACCTAATGTTAACGGAGTAAAACTAACAGGAGAAATCCCTGCACGATAATGAGCATCAGAGTGGCAAATTCCTGCTGCTTTAATTTTTACTAAAATGTCGCGCTTACCTATTTCAGGAATCGGTATTTCCTGCATTTCCAAAGGTTTGAATACTCCTGTAAAACGAACTGCTTTCATATTCTTTTTATTTAATAAAGTTTGAAAATAAATTCAGATATCAACTTATTTATTTAGGAATAAAAATAAAAATAGTTCTATTAAAAAAATGTAAGTTATATGTAAGTATCTTGAAAATAATTTTTATTTATTTTGAATGTGAATTAATATTGCAGCTATTTATAAAAAATAAACATCGCAAATAAATGTTATATAAAATTTTACAAATCATATAGCTGGTGAGAAAAATAATAATATTATGTAATTTTGAGTTAAAACAATAAGATGATATGTTAGCCTACTCACATAGCTTTATTCACATGCTTTTTATAAGCGTTGTTGCTTTGTTTCCGATTATCAATCCTATCGGATCAGCTTTAATTGTTAATCCGTATCTGTCGAAGCTATCGGATGCTGATAAAAAAGCAGCGGTAAAAAAAATTTCTCTTAATGCTTTTTCAATTTGCGTTGTTACTTTATTTGCAGGTCGCTGGATATTACAATTATTTGGCATTTCAATTCCGATTATACAATTAGCCGGCGGTATTGTTATTTGCATTATGGGCTGGGAATCACTTTCTACACGCGGTGATAATCAGAATGAAGAAAAGGATATTGAAAACCTTACAAATAGTAATCAGACTAAAAATATAAATGATAAACTTTTTTATCCTATTACTTTTCCGATTACAACCGGCGCTGGAACTATTTCTGTGCTTTTCACATTAAGTGCACACAGTTCAAATGCTGACTGGTTAAACTATCTGATTAATACTGCAGCAATGCTTTTAGCAATTATAGCGATGTGTATTTTAGTTTATTTTTTTTATGGAAATACAAAATTAATCGTCAGTAAGTTAGGTGTTAACGGACAAACAATTGCGAATCGTTTTTTTGCTTTTTTAATCTTTTGTGTAGGGCTTCAGATTGCTGTAACGGGAATTAAAAGTTTGTTTTGATCGGTTGATCAAATAATTACAATTTACATTTTAATGAATTTTTATTAACTGAAATTTGTCTAGCCAGGTTTACACAAACCAATTATTTACTTGCGGATAATTCGGATCTTTTACGAAAAGTGAATGCCAGTCATTCTCGTTCTTCAATTCTCTTGCAATTACTCTTAGTATGTTTAAAGAAGCTAACATAGGTTTGCCGCCAACACTAACCCGATTCACCTTTAGTTTTCTTAACTCAGCAATATTCAATAAATCATTTATAAGAATATTCAATGGCAGTTTGATCGCTTTTTTTAATTCTGCAACCGTTTCAATTTCTTTTATAAAAGGAATAAAAATTCCATCTGCACCGGCTTCTTCAAATGCTTTTGCTCTTTCAATACAAACCTGAATTTTAGTTTTTAAATCTCCTTTTGCTAATTCAATCGCATCTGTTCTTGCGTTTAAAAATAAGTTAACGCCTTTCTGTTTAGAAATTTCCTTTACTGATTTTAATTTTTTTATCTGAAGATTAATATCAACCAACCTTCTGGTTTTTGAATCACCATCTTCTAAATTTATTCCAACCGCACCGGCTTCAATTACATTGCTGATGAACTTTGAATATTTATCAATATCATCTCCATAATATCCTGCTTCAATATCAGCGGTAACAGGAACTTTTACTGAATGTGCAATTCGGCTAATTACTTCAATCATTAAATCGGGTGGAATGTGTTCTCCGTCTTTATATCCGCACGACCAGGAAATTCCCGAACTCGTTGTTGCGATTGCCTGAAAACCTGATTCTTCAAATATTTTTGCAGAAGCACTATCCCAGGCATTTGGTAAAACAAGCATTTCATCTTTATGATGCAGTGCGTGAAATTTTTCTGCTAATTCATTTTGTCTAATTGAGTCAAATACATTGTTCATTATATCAATTCCTTATAATTAAAAAATTTATTCGATTAGTTAATAAGCTATCAACAACTGAGATGGTATAAAATAATATTTTATCCTTTTGCCTGCAATTTATCATCTGCACTCTGTCCATACATTCCGGGGACAGGAATATCCAACAAGCGAAGATACACTCCCAACTGTGCTCTGTGATGATACAAATGACTCAATCCCATATTTCGTATTGCAGCAGCCTTTGTCATATTAATTATAATATGATCACCTCTTCGCATAATCCAGTTTTCATTTAAATCTTTATCTGTAACAGATTTTAATGCGTCAATTGATTGCTTGGTTCCTTCTTCAAGTTCTTTTAACAAATCCTGAGTGTTATTTATTTCAGGTTTCTTAATTGAGCTATCCGCAAGATCTAGATTCTTAGTGGTGACAATCTGACTCGTTCGTCTGGACAAATTTGCGATATGAGTTGCAAGTTGTTTTAGTGTCATTGATTTTGGATGTGGCTGCCAATCAAATTTATCTGCTGGAACCCGCTCCAACATTTTCTTAGTGTTAACGGCTTCGTGTTCAATTTCTGAAATGAGTGCTTTCGTTAGTGTCATAATTTTATCTCCTTCTATAATTTTGTTCGTTTGTCATCCTGAATTTATTTCAGAATCTGCCTTGTTCGTCATTCTGAATTCATTTCAGAATCTGCCTTACTTGTCATTCTGAATTCATTTCAGAATCTGCCTTACTTGTCATTCTGAATTCATTTCAGAATCTGCCTTACTTGTCATTCTGAGTTTATTTCAGAATCTATTTTATCCGTCATCCTGAATTTATTTCAGGATCTGCGTTTGTTCAACAACAAAGCTTTTCGCTGAAAATCAGTTTCAAAATAAATAAAATTATTTCTTAAGGTTGTGATGATTTAAACATCAAAACATAGCAGCGATTAGATCATCAACATTAATATTGCGGAAATGTTTTTCAATCGGAAACTTGGATAAAATTTCTCTTAGATTTTTCTCTTCGTGGTGAACATTGGTCAAAGCGTTTTCTATATCTTCAATTCCTTTTTCTGAAAAGAAATCCCCGAAGATCTTTGCTTTTTCAATTAAGCCGTTTTTTACTTCAAGATTCATTTCAAGTAAACCACCGCCGGTGCGGACAGCTTTCTTAAAATTATACTCAGGTGATTTTCCAAAATTCCAATCATAAGTAGCATATTTTTCGTCTCTGAGCTTCTGAATTTTCTTTTTATCCTCTTCTGTAAATTCATAAAGACGGGCATTTGGATAGGTTGAAAGGACATGATCCATTAACTTTTTAGCAAACTCTTCCAGGGTTATAGGATTTTTTAAATGTTCCGAAATATTTGTAACTCTTTTTGGAACAGACTTAACTGCTTTATCAATATATTTTACCGGATTAATTCTTAATGCTTCACTTATGTTTCTCATCTCAGATGCAAAAAGAATAGTGCCATGATGCAGAATTTTATTATTATAAATGTGTGCGGCATTTCCTGAAAATTTCCTGCCATCAATCACCAAATCATTTTTGCCTTCAAAACGGGCATCAACACCAAGGCTTCTAATTACTTCGATGATAGGTCTTGTAAATTTTTCAAAGTCAGATAAATTAGTATCCTTACCTGACTCAGTAAAAGAAAAGTTTAAATTTCCTAAATCATGATAAACAGCACCGCCGCCTGAAAGTCTTCTGACAACAGAGATATTATGTTCCTTAACATATTCATAATTTATTTCCGAGAGCGTATTTTGAAATTTGCCAACGATAATAGCGTTATCATTCCGCCATAACATAAAACAATCTTCTTGAATATGCTTCAGAATATATTCGTCTGTAGCGATATTAAAATAAGGATCGGTTGATTCGTGATAAATACAAAGCAATTGTTACCTCAACTTTAAAATTCTTTTAAATGAAAAATATTAAAAAATCTGAAAAGTTATCTTGCTGAATTCAGCACAATTGAATCTCTTTTCTGCTAATAATCTTAGATGTCAGATTTCGACAAGCTCAATCTGACAATTTAACTTAATAAAATAACTACTCAGGCTTTACTTTAATCACTCTTACTTTCCAGACATCCGGTCCGCTTTCCAGATATTCCCATCTGAACGGTTCCTTACTTTCTGCTTCCATCTGATAATATAACGGTTTCGGGTCGTGATCATTAAAAAATTCAAAAGCCTCGCCCGGTTTTATATCTGCAAATGCTTTGTAGAACATTTCGTGCCGCTCTGAAGGCGGAAATGGTCGCACATCAAATTCATTTACTACTGAATAACCTGTATCTCCCAAACCGCTGTTATCTTCTTTCCGAATATGAATTACAAATTCCTCAGGAGATTTACTTTTAGAAATCCAACTATATTTTCCTGCAAACTTTTCTTTAAAGATTGTTTCAATTTCTTTCAGATCCTCTTTAGCAATAAGTTCCATTGTTGTGTCCTCTTCCATCATTCCGTAACGATGAAATACTATTTGCTTCCAATCTTTTTTATCAACTTTACGAAGATCAAGAAGCGTTGCAACATTTTTCATCTCCCGCTCTTTTGAGGCTTCAGTTCGTGTTACTTTTACTTTCCATTCCCTGCCGCCGCGATTAAGATATTCCCAACCGACAACATCGCCGTGTATCGAACGGAACTCATAATACAAAGGAATCGGATCGTGATCATTTATAAAAACAAAACTTTCATTTACAGGAAGATCTTTAAATATTTTTAATAAAAGCTCGTGCCTTTTAATTGGAATAAGAGTTCTTACATCAAGTTCTTCATTAGGTTTCATTTCTTTATTCATCCTTAAATATTTAACAGTATGTTTTTGTCAATTAATTTTTTGTTTAACTAATTTTCTTAATATGGTTTTAAAATCATCAGAACGATAATTGCCAGAAAAATCAGATTCTCAAGCCGTTCAAAAAAGAACAGTTTCTTTGCAAGCACATAATATTCTTCAGGAATCTCATCACCGTTATAATTTTTCAACAGCTCTTTAATAGGTTTTGATCTCGGTGTTAATAAAATCGGTCCAAATGCCAGAGCAACAATAAAAAGTATTAAGCTTGTAAGGTACCAGAATGCATTAAATAAATAAGTATTGATTGCACCTAATCCCAAACCTGAAAGCAGTAGTAAAGTTCCGCCAACCATAACAAAGTTGTGTAATCTGTTACGGATTAAATAAGCATGTCTTAATTCTGTCATGTTAGTTGCTCTTGTGACGATATAAATCATAACAAAGCCAGGTCCCATTCCCAAAATAGCGGAGAAAACATGGACCAAAACGAGAAATTGGTAAAGAGTATAGATTTAGAACTCCAAATTATTTTTTGAACTGAGTTGTAGTTAATGGTAATAATGAACAACCTAAGCTACAATAATGATAACACTTTTCATTTGACTTAAAACAAATTAATTGAACCCAGATTTGTCATTAGAAATTTATTTTTGATGCAACAAATGGCCAACTGAAGAGATTTGTACTGGACCAAATTCCTT
>JAKIZM010000007.1 GCA_022708025.1 Bacteroidota bacterium
CTTAAGAGTAAAGATGAACTCAGAAGTGAAAATGGTAGTTGATAAACTTATTTTTTAGAACAAAAATGTATTTTTTGTTGTGCTCGTGTCGCACTAAAAATCACAAGTCAGGAGTTCCTGCTTAACAAAATTTTCGAAAGAAATTTCAGGCTGCTTAGTGCAGCCTTTTTTTATCTCAGGTAATTAAAATGAATGAAACATATTATTCCGAAGAGATAATTTCCGGAATAAAAATAATTGTTCTGGCATCAAGAAAAGGAATAAAGAAAATATTTCTTAACCCAAAAGAAAAAGGTCCTGAGTTATTATCTTCAACAAAACTGCATAATGATGATCCATATTTATTCGGAGCATTAAATCAATTAAGAGAATACTTTGCAGGCGAAAGGAAAAAATTTAATCTTCCGCTTGATTTAGAAGGAACTGATTTTCAGAAAAAAGTCTGGAAGGAATTACAAAAAATTCCTTACGGAAAAACTATTTCTTATAAAGCACTTTCCGAAAAGATTGGCAATGTAAAAGCAATCCGCGCAGTAGGAAAAGCAAACGGACAAAATCCTGTTGCTATAATTGTTCCTTGTCATCGTGTTATTGGAAGTGATGGTAATTTGACGGGATATGCAAGCGGACTGGATATAAAAGAAAAACTCCTTCTGTTGGAAGGAGCTATAAGTCCGGATTTGTTTGATTAAAAATTATTTTATATCTGTTACTTTGCTAACGTCATCAAGCCTTACAAATTTTTCATTAAACTTATAAGCACCGCCATTTGCTTTTACGCTTTTAATAACCTTTACCGTAACACTTTCAACCTTTTTCTTACCTTTTGCTTTATCAGCGAAAGTTTGTTGTTTTGCCATTTTATTTTCCTGTTATTTTTAATTTCTGAATTCGGGCTGTAAATATATAGCAATCAGACTTTAAAGAAAAGGTTAAACGTATTTCAAAATCTTGAGAATTTTACATTTTTCTTTAGTTTTGGACACAATTTTTTAATCTTTCCATAATGGATACATCAGAAGGAACAAAAAAATATATTATTAAATATCCTGAAATAAAATCCAAAGTACTGGGCAAAACAGGATTTACGGTTTCGATTTGTGGATTTGGCGGATATAGAATTGATAACGGTGTTCTGCAGCATCAAAGCGCTTTGGAACTTGCGTTAACTTCCGGAATTAATTTAATTGATACCTCATCCAATTATTCTGACGGCGGAAGTGAAATTCTTGTTGGAAAAGTTTTAAACAAACTTCTAACAGAAAATAAAATTGACAGAGAAAATGTTGTTGTTGTTTCCAAAGGCGGATATTTACAAGGCTCTAATCTTGAACTTGCTATCGAAAGAGAAAATTCCGGCAAACCATTTACTGAAGTTGTAAAATGCGGACAGGATCTTTGGCATTGTATCAGTCCTGATTTTCTTGAGAATCAGATAACCCTTTCTTTACAAAGATTAAACCTTAAAAAGATTGATGTTTATCTGCTCCACAATCCTGAATACTTTTTAACTTACTCATTAATTTCTGATCCTGATAGAAGAAATCGCGAATATTACCGCAGAATTAAAAATGCATTTATCCATCTTGAAAAAGAAGTTAACAACGGAAGAATTTCATATTACGGAATATCATCAAATACTTTTGCAGAGAAAAATTCAAAACAAAATTTTACTTCGCTTGAAAAAGTGATTGAAATTTCAAATGAGATTTCTGATAAAAATCATTTTGCTGTTGTGCAGTTCCCGATGAACTTAATAGAAAACGGAGGAATGAATATTTTAAATCAGCAAAATCAAACTAAAACATTTTTAAATGCTGCTGCAGAAAATAATTTGGGAGTATTGGTTAATAGGCCGTTAAATGCAATTTATAAAAATAAACTTATCAGGTTAGCTGATTATCCTGTTACTGAAGACCGAAATGAAAAAGAAATTTTCCATTTGATTGATGATTTAAACAAACAGGAAAATCTTATCATAGAAAAGTATATCAACTTTATAGGGGTAAGTTCAAGCGAGAAAAAAAATCTGGTTGATTGTATTTCTGTTTCGGACATCTTAAAATCAAATTATAAAAACTTTGATGATCCCGGAAAATTCAGGGAAATAAAAACCACGTATCTGATACCCCGTGCCAACTTTGCAATAAATGAAATCGGTAAAAATTATTCAACTGATGAAAATATTCTTCGCGCGCTCAGAAATTATGCTGTAACAACCAATATTTTACTGGATTCAATATTCAGCAATCTGGCAAAGAACAAAAACAAAGAAAATCATATTTTTCACAAAGCGATAGATAAATTTGCCGGTTTTGAGCAGCAAAAACTGTCTTTATCTCAGAAGGCTATATTATTAATTAATAGTGTGCCGCAGGTTACAAGCACATTAGTTGGTATGAAAAGCGTGAATTATGTTAAAGACGTTAGAGAATCTATAAAAAGCGAATATCTGGGTAAATATGCTGATTATTGGCATAATAATGGCTTTAACATTTAGTAAATAAAAGAATCTTGGGATAATTAATGTTATCTAACACAGGAGAGATAATTTTTTTTACCAAATATCAATTGTTTCTTTCCGTTGATTCTTTATTAAATATTGTTTAGGTTTTGCCTCAACTTTTAGGTTTATTAATGTTTTTATTAGCAACAATCATAATTCTTTCTTACTTGGTTGGTTCAATACCAACAAGTTTAATTATCAGTAAATACTTTCACGGGATTGATATTCGTGAACATGGCAGTGGTAATGCCGGCGGTACAAATGTTATGCGTGTGCTTGGCTGGAAGAAAGGATTATTAGTTATCATTCTTGATGCTCTTAAAGGAGCAGTTGCTGTAGTTATTATTGCGCGTTTACATTACGGCGGACTGCCATTCCAAAACGTTTCACCTTTTGATGATTTCACATTAGTTCAGATTATCGCCGGAGTTGCTGCAGTTATCGGACATATCTGGACTGTATTTGCAGGATTCCGCGGCGGAAAAGGAATTGCAACTGCACTCGGTATGTTAATAATGATAATTACTGTTGATATGCTTGTTGCAGTCGGAATATTTATTTTAGTTGTTTCAATATCAAGATATGTTTCTTTAGGTTCAATCGTAGCTGCTTTATCAGTTCCACTTACTTTAATCTTCAGAGAGAATATTTTACACGATCACATTCAGAGCTATGGAACACTGCTCCCCTTTGTTGCCGGTGTTGCTTTGCTCGTGGTCTTTACACACAGAAAAAATGTTGTTCGTTTACTTAACGGAACAGAAAATAAATTAAGCTTTAAGAAAAAGAAATAATGAAAATTTCCGTACTTGGTGCAGGCGGCTGGGGAACTACACTTGGTATTCTTCTTCACTATAACGGGCACCAGGTTACTCTCTGGGAATACAAAAAAAATTATGTTAAGGAATTACTGAAAAAAAGAATCAACTCTCTTTATCTGCCCGGCGTTCCCATTCCCGAAGAAATTTTAATCACTCACGATCTGGAAGAATCAGTTAATCAAAAAAATATTATTGTGCTTGCTGTGCCTTCACAGTTTCTTCGCTCTGTTGTTGAGCAGGTTAAGTATTCCGATATAAGAAATTCTATTCTTGTTAGTGTTTCAAAAGGAATCGAGAATAAACACCTAATGACAATGTCACAAATGCTGAAAGATGTTCATCCGCAGTTAAATAAAAATCAGATCGGTGTTCTTTCAGGTCCTTCGCATGCTGAAGAAGTTAGCCGCAGAATTCCAACTGCTGTCGTTGCTGCATCAGTTGATCACGATACTTCCAAATCAATTCAGGCAGCATTTATGAATTCTTACTTCAGAGTTTATTCATCTACTGATATACTTGGTGTTGAGCTTGGCGGAGCATTTAAAAATGTAATTGCAATTGGTGCGGGAATTATTGATGGCGCTGGTTTCGGCGATAATACTAAAGCCGCAATTATGACCCGCGGCGTTGCAGAGATTTCACGACTTGGTATGGCAATGGGTGCAAAACCTGAAACATTTGCAGGACTTTCCGGAATGGGAGATCTTATCGTTACTTGTATGAGTAAGCACAGCCGTAACCGCTATGTTGGTGAACAAATCGGTAAAGGTAAAACTCTTAAGGAAGTTCTGAAAAGTATGGATATGGTTGCAGAAGGAGTTGAGACAAGCCGTTCAGCTTCGAAGCTTGCTGATAAACATAAAATTGAAGTTCCGATTACAAAAGAAGTTTATAAAATTTTGTTTGAGGATAAAGATCCCGTTAAAGCAACAACCGATCTTATGACCCGCGATATGAAAGCCGAAAGACACTAACCAGCGAATGTCATTGCGAATCCCGATAAATCGGGATGAAGCAATCTTTAATAAAACATAACTCTTCAAAATTAAATTCAATTTTTTTTGCAGATTACTTCGTTCGAAAACTCACTCGTAATGACACGCTCTATGTTTATTCCGTTATTCTTCCTCCGGGCAGGGATATTCCTTTTATTTTACGATAGATAGAAACAGCATAGGAGTCTGTCATTCCCGAAATAAAATCAATCACCCGTAAAAGTCTCTGATAAAGCTCGGGATATTTTTTTTCGTCATAGAAAAATCTTTTGGGAATGAGATTTATGATTGCACGGTATTTCGGAGTAAGATTATGATTTGAAGATTCATTATACGCGGTTATAAAAGTATCAAGCAAACCACCGATAACTTCATAGCCTGCAACTTCGCGTTCAACTACACTCCGGTGTCTGTATATTTTCTCAATGGATGCTTTTTCAATTTTTTTTAATGTATTTGACTTAGAAATAACAGTAACAAGCTCCTTATTAAACTTTCCACTCAATATATCTTTTTCATTTTCCATAAAAGCATCAGTAACAAGATTTACCAGATCGCTGATTGCTTTTGCACGTAAGTAACCAACTTTTTCATTATCATCACGTTTTTTGTACCCAGATAAATCCTGTTTATGAATTAATGGTAACAACAAACTTTCGGTTTCTTTAAAAGATAACAATCCCAGACGAAAACCATCTTCAAGATCCATAATACTGTAACAAATATCATCAGCAGCTTCAACGAGAAAAGAAAGAGGATGACGATGCCACAAATAATTTTCATTCTGGACCGGTTTGTCCAACCCTGTTTTTTCGGCAACAAGTTTGAATATATCTTTTTCAGATTGAAAGAATCCGAATTTCTTGTAAATATTTTTATATCCCTTTCCGTGTTTGATTTCAAGATCGGTTAAAGATTCTTTCGGATATTTATTAAGTGCAGATAAAGTTGCAAAAGTTAATTGTAATCCGCCATCAACATCTTGGTTTTGTAGTTTTGTAATTATTCTGAATCCTTGTGCATTGCCTTCAAAACGAATAAGATCATTCCATTTTTTTTCATCATTTATTTCATCTTTAAAATTTTTACCGTTGCCGTTTTTGAAATATTCAGATATTGCATCTTCGCCGGAATGACCAAAGGGCGGATTTCCGATATCGTGTGCAAGACAGGCTGCTGCAACAATTTCCCCAAAATGAAATTGAGTAAAATCTTTTTTCAGTTTTGGATGCCGTGCAATAATTTTTTCTCCAACAAGATTGCCAAGTGATCTGCCAACAACAGAAACTTCAAGACTATGAGTTAATCTTGTATGAACAAAATCACTTTCAGGTAAAGGGAAAACCTGAGTTTTATCCTGAAGCCTTCTGAAAGCAGGAGAGAAAACAACACGATCAAAATCTTTTTGAAACTGACTTCTGCCATCTTTTTTTGTTGTTTGATTTTTCTGAACTCCAAGTCGTTCATCAGATAAAAGTAATTTCCAATCCAAAGTAAATTCCTTTAATTATTTGTTTCAAAGCTAAATAAAATTTTAAAATAAATTTGAGTTATTGTGTTACTTTTATAAGAAGAATTTAACCTCAGTACTGGAGTCCTGAGCTACTTTTTTGTAAATAAAACCAAATCATTTGATGAGCAGGGATTAAAAGAACTTTTATCCAATCCGCCATACAATTCTGTTTTCTCAAATCCGGTTTTCTTAAGGAAAAGTTTTATCTCTTTAATTTTATATGGAAATATTTTGGTTGAGATTAATTCTTTCTCAGATGTTTTATCTGAATTAAATCTTAAAATGTTAAATGTTAATTCATTGTTTCCAAAGTCGTAAAAGCGAATAAAGTATTCATTATCCTTTTTTGTGATGTTAACTATGCGCTCTTTTTCTTTGAGTATCTTTTCATAATTAAGCAATTGAATTAACAGCTTTCCACCGGATTTCAGAATTCTATAAAATTTAATAAATGATTTTTCCAATTGCTTCGAATTAATATTCGCGATAGTATTTCCAAGGGAAACTGTTAAATCGAATTTGTTATAAAATGTTTTTGGGATATCTGAAGCTGAATAATTGAAGAACTCAATTTTTGTATTTGTCAGTTTACTATTTTCTCTCGCTTTATTTATCATCTCAACTGAAGGATCAAAGGCTGTAACACTATATCCAAGCTGAGCAAGCGATATTGCATCGACTCCGGTTCCGCATCCGATATCAGCAACTGAAAATATTTTATTATCTGCAAAACCTGCTAAAAGATTTTTCCGTTTAGTCAATGCAGATTCAAAGTTAATCATCTTATCATAATAGCCTGAGGCGGTGTTGTAAAAGAATTTATTTTTTTTCATAACAGAATTATAATGCTTTTATTTTTTTAATAATATGTTGTTAAATATCAATATTTCCACTTCGATTCGCTTAGCGTTTATCATCTTTTTGTCTTTAGCAAAAGCTAATAAACGGCATATCTTATTTGAGAAGATTTTGTTCTTAGTAATAAGAAAATAACAAAACTAAAATATTTAATTCACGCACTAATTAAATTAAAATAATTATTCACAGTAAAGTAATATGGCATCTAATATGTTAAATGAATATCGCAATAACTTTTAACTAATTAACTATATCTTCCATCAATTTATCTGTAGGGGATAAACATGGCTAAAATAGCAATAATAGACGACGATCCTGATATTGTTGATGCCAGCAGTCTGGTTTTACAATCTAAAGGATACGACGTTATCACAGCATCAAATCCAACCGATGGTTACAAAATCGTTATGGAACAAAATCCGGATCTGATAATTCTGGACGTAATGATGATTGAACCTGATGATGGATTCTTCTTAGCTCAAAAATTCCGCAAAATGAATATCGATACTCCAATAATTATGTATACGTCAGTATCAAAATCATTGGGTATGGAATTCGGAGCCAGCGAAATGGTTCCTGTTGATGATTTTGTGGAAAAACCTATATCACCTGAAACACTGGTTGATAAAGTAGAAAAACTTTTAGCAATTCATTTAAAGGAGTAGAGTAAATGCTGGTAGTAGAAAAAAATGCTCTCTCCGAAGAGATAGAGGGCTATGTAAATAAATACGGAAAGGACCGGTCATCTCTTTTGCCCGTGCTTCAGGCAATCCAAAGAAAGCACAGTTATATCAATGATTTTGCACAACAGGAAGTTGCAAGATTACTTGATATTCATCCTGTTGAAGTTTTCAGTGTGATATCTTTTTATTCTTTTCTCCACTCTAAACCAACAGGCAGAAATATTGTAAGATTATGTCAGACAATATCCTGCGATATGGCTAACAAATCTAAAGTCGTTCAGGCAATTGAACGGGAACTGGGAATTAAGTTTGGTGAAACAACCAAGGATAACCGTATAACACTTGAGTTTACAAACTGCATCGGTATGTGCGATCAGGGACCAGCGATGATTGTTAACGATCGTGTTTATACAAAACTCGATCCCGAAAAAGCTGTTAACATTCTTAACGAAATAAAGTAGGGAGGAGAAATGAAAACACAATTAGAAAATAATATTATTAAAACCGAAAGAACCGGACCTGTTTTGTTTTCTCCGTATAAAAGAGGAGATGCAATTAAAAAGGCAGTCAAGCAAAAAAGAGAAGATATTCTTTTTGAAATAAAAGATTCGGGTTTAAAGGGAAGAGGCGGCGCAGGCTTTCCTACTTCTACAAAATGGATGTTAACCGCTGCCGCAAAGGCAGATAAGAAATTTATTGTCTGCAATGCTGATGAAGGTGAACCCGGAACATTTAAAGACCGAGTTCTTTTGATGGAATATCCGCAATTAGTTTTTGAAGGAATGGTGGTCGGAGGATATACAATCGGTGCACAAACAGGAATAGTATATCTTCGTGCCGAATACGAGTATATGTTTGAACAATTGGAAAATTATCTTGCCAATATGAGAGAAGATAATCTTTTGGGTGAAAACATACTCGGAACAGATTTCTCTTTTGATATTTCAATCAGACTAGGTTCTGGTGCTTATGTGTGCGGTGAAGAAACTGCACTCATTGAATCACTTGAAGGACACAGAGGTGAACCGCGCAACAGACCTCCCTTCCCTGTTAATACAGGTTATATGGGCTATCCGACTTCTGTAAATAATGTTGAAACTCTTGCTGCCGTACCTCATATTATTACAAAAGGCGGAAGCTGGTTCAAGAAATTCGGAACAGATAAATCAACCGGCTCAAAATTGTTTTCAGTATCAGGTGATTGTGAAAGACCCGGAGTTTATGAACTGCCGTGGGGAACATCAATAAATGAATTACTTGAAATTGTCGGAGCAAAAAATACAAAAGCAGTTCAGGTCGGAGGTGCATCAGGTATATGTGTTCCAAGATCGCAATTCGATCGCAAACTTGGTTATGAAGATATCCCGACCGGCGGATCTGTAATCATATTTAATGAATCCAGAAACATGCTTCACGTTCTTAAAAACTTTATGGAGTTCTTTGTTGAAGAATCATGCGGACAGTGCACTCCTTGCAGAATAGGAAATATAAAACTTCTTGAAGGAGTTGAAATGATTGAGCGGGGAGAGTTTACATTTAAATATATCAACACACTTAAAGAACTGGGAAGAACTATGCAAGTTGCTTCTAAGTGCGGATTAGGACAATCAAGCCCTAATTCTTTTATTTCAATACTAGAAAATTTCAAAGATGAAATCTTTCACACAACAGGAACAAATGGATTTAACGGAAAGGCAGGTAAGTGATGAAAGAAAAATTAAGAGCACCCAAAGCTCAACAGCCGCTTATTGTTGAGAAACCAACTTTAGAAGATGGAATCGGAAGTAAGGTAACTGTTGAAATTAATGAAAAGAAAGTCCAGGTTTTATTCGGACAAACAATACTCGAAGCTTGTAAAGAAAATCAGATTCACGTTCCGACACTTTGTCATCATCCGGATTTATGCATTGCCGGTAATTGCAGAATATGTGTGGTGGAAGTTGAAGGAATGAGAACTCTTCAAACAGCTTGTTCATTTCCGATAACTGCTCCGATTAAAATCAAAACTTCAAGCCCGATGGTTCGTAAAGCAAGAAGACATATAATTGATCTGTTACTTAGCGAACATTATGGCGAGTGCTATTCATGCGTCAGAAATAATAACTGCGAACTTCAGACTCTTGCAAAAGAATACGGAGTTGACTCATATACTTTCGGTCACGTTCAGGAACCAGTTTATGAAGTAGATTTGTCATCTTATTCTGTTGTTCGTGATATGAACAAATGCGTTAACTGCAGAAGATGTGTAAGAACCTGTATTGATTTACAGGAAGTCGGAGTACTCGAAGCAATCGGTCGTGGTGATAAAACACATATAGGTACATTTTTAGAAAAACCTTTAGCAGATGTTATCTGTATCAATTGCGGTCAATGTATAAACCGCTGTCCGACGGGAGCATTAAGAGCAAATGATCCTTCAGATGTTATCTGGAATGCGATTGATGATCCTACAAAACATGTTGTTATTCAAACAGCTCCATCACCGCGTGCAGCTATCGGAGAAGTGTTTGGTTTGGAACCCGGCAAATCTTTTACCGGTGAACTAAACACAGCTCTACGCAGAATTGGTTTTGATGTTGTGTTTGATACTAACTTTACAGCAGATTTAACAATCATCGAAGAAGGTACAGAATTAATATTAAGACTTTACAAAGCCTTGGTTAAAAAAGAACAAGTTGCTCTTCCACAGTTTACTTCTTGCTCTCCGGGCTGGGTAAAATATCTTGAACATTTTTATCCTGAATACATTGATAATTTAAGCTCAGCAAAATCACCTCAGCAAATGTTCGGTGCATTAATCAAAACTTTTTATGCACAGAAAAAAGGTATCGATCCAAAAGATATTGTTTCAGTTGCATTAATGCCTTGTGCTGCTAAAAAGTTTGAATGTAACCGTCCTGAAATGGTTGACTCGGGTTATAAAGATGTTGACTTTGGATTAACCACACGCGAACTCGGACAAATGATTCAGGAAGCAGGAATATATTTACCTGAAATGCCTAAATCAAATTTTGATGATCCGTTCGGAGAAGCATCCGGAGCCGGATTAATCTTCGGTGCTACCGGCGGTGTTATGGAAGCAGCTCTCCGTTCTGTAATTGAATTAGTCACAGGTAAAAAAGTCGAAGATGTATTTGCTAATGCAGATATAACTCCTGTTCGCGGATTTGAAGGAATCAAATATGCTGAAATACCAATTACTGAAGTTGGTCCTGTTCCAAAATTATTACAGCATTTGGTACCTGATTGGAACTGGCTGAAAGGAGCTACATTAAAAATAGCAGTTGCTCACGGTACTGCAAATGCAAAAAAGATAATGGACGATATTAAAGCAGGCGGTAAATTCAGTGAGTGTCACTTTATCGAGTTTATGGCTTGTCCTGGAGGCTGCCTGGGAGGCGGTGGTCAACCAATTCCTACAGACGAAGAGATCAGAAAAATGCGTGCTAAAGCAATCTACGATGAAGACAATTCATTGCCGGTAAGAAAGTCTCATGAAAACAGACACGTTGCAGAAATTTATGATGTCTTTCTAACTGATGGACCTTGCGGGCATATTTCTCATAAGCTGCTTCATACACATTATATTAAAAGAGGAAAATACATAGCTTAATTCTTTTTTGTTTACAACGGCAGATGCTCGTAATTGACATCTGCCTTTTTTATTTTTGAATAGATTAAAAAGAGAATATAATGTTTAATCTTGTTCCGCTCTGGGCAAAACACTATGAAGAATTCTGGTTAACAATACGCAAGAGAAATCTTTGGTTTATCAAACTACGCTACGGTGCAGTAGCGATGCTTCTCTTCTTTATTGTTTTTCCAAAATATTTTTTAGGTATTGTTCTCGGATCCACACAACAAACTGCATTATTAATAATTACTTTCTCAATTCTGATTTATAATCTCATATTTCATTATTTAAGGCAATTCCTTAAACACGATGCCGACAAATTTAATCCGCTTCATCTTTCTGTACTGCAGATGATATCTGATTTAATAGCCTTAATGCTTGTTGTTTATTTTACAGGAAGTGTTGAATCTCCTCTTCTGTTATTTTTTGTTATTCACATGATAGTTGGAAGTTTGATATTACCGGGATTTATAGTTTATACTTTTGCAGTAATTATTGTTCTTGTTTTTTGGGGAATAACAGTCGGAGAGTATTATTCTATAATACCGCATTATCATATTACGGGGTTTTTATCTTATCCTCTTCATCAGCAGTTCAATTATGTGCTTGCTATAAATGCCAGCTTTGAGTTTTTAATTTTTTTAATTGTATTGATTGCCAACAGGATGGCTAATCAGTTATATGTCCGCGAACAGCAATTACTTGAATCGATTGATAAAATAAACGCTGCTGAAAAAGAAAAGCAGAAATATATTTCAGGAATAGTACACGAAATTAAAACTCCTCTCGCCGCAGTTCACTCATATCTTGATCTTGTTCTTCAGAAATTTTTAGGTCCTTTAGATGAAGTTGTTGAAGAAAAACTTATCAGAGCAAGAAGAAGATCTGAAGAAGCTATTGAATTGATAAATAACGTGTTGAAAATATCAAAGTTAAAGCTGGAAGATTCTTTCAACCAGGAAGAAGTTGATATTGCGTCTATACTGGCAAGAGCAATTAAAGTTGCAAAAGTTAATGCAGATGCAAAGGGCGTTAAGCTGTCATTAAACAACAGGCGCAAAAATAAATATAAAATTCTGGGCGATCCGTTCCTTCTTCAGATTGCATTATCAAACATTATAAGCAATGCAATAAAGTATAATCATATGGATGGACTAGTAGAAATCAATGTTGAAGAAGATGATGAAAACCTGATAGTTAAAGTATGTGATACAGGAATCGGAATACCTAAAGAAGATTTACAAAATATATTTACGGATTTTTACAGAGCAAGCAATATAAAACAGTTTGGCGCAGAAGGCTCCGGACTGGGCTTGTCGGTTGTCAAACAAATTGTAGAAAGGCACAACGGCACTATTGACATACAAAGTCCGTCGCATCTTGCAACAAATAAATATCCAGGAACCTGTGTTAAAATTACTTTACCGTTTTTGAAGAAACAGATTTAATAGCTTTCTTTTCTTTAGGTATTTTTAATTCAATAAGTTTTGAAGTAACACCTTTTATCAGGGAAACTTTTCTTGCAAGTTCATCCATTTTCTTTCGTTCACCTGCAAGTTCAAGTATAACTAATCCCTGATCGCTGCAATTTTCCATTACGCCATCGTGTATGCCTAATCTTGTTTTGATCATACACCCCCATCCGGTTAGAACTTTCTGAACCTGAACTGCTGATTGTTTTCTCTGTCCGATAAGAATTAACAATATGGTTTTCATATTCTCTCCTGATAAATGTAATTAAAGTGTGCACGAAAATTAGAAAATTTTTTTCATTTTCTTATCGATCATTATTCGACCAATTAGTCGTATTGAACCTTAATTGTCGAACTATAAACAAAAGACATCAGAAATATTTAAAAATAGAGGAAGTATTACTGGCATTTTACTTGTCCTTATCAATTAGAGGTTACTATGAAAACATTATTAATCATAATAGTTCTTTCTGTTGGTGTTACTTTTGCTCAGCTTGTCGATTCTTCTCAAATCAGAAAAGAAAAGCAGGAACAAAATCAGGTTAAAAATCTTTATCAGCAAAAAAATCAAATAAAAAATCAGATTGGATCAAAAGAAGATCCTACCGTTAAAATTGAAAGAAAGAAAAAAGATATCTTTATTGATAAAGATGGAGATGGAATATGCGATAACAGGCAAAGCGGAATGAGTTTCAATAAGATGAGAAAACATTTTGGTTCTGGGAAAAAAGGGCCCGGCGGTTATGGCGGGGGTGGTAAAACAGGCGGCAATGGCGGCAGGTAATTAAAAGCTGAAAATATGAAAATCAAACTTCCAATTTTATTTCTGACTGTATTTCTTTTTACAAGTCAACTGAAAGCGCAATTCGATTTCTATGCAGGATATCAAGGTATTGCTGATGATAATATCTATAGTAATTACTTACAGATTTCTGATTTTATAAACACATTATCTCTTGGATCGGCATATAATATTGAATCTGATTTAAATAATGTTCAGGTCTATTATGAGGGAAGCTTAAACTCTTTTCAAAAAAATGCAATCAAAACTTTTAATGCACATAAAATTGGGCTGGTAGAAACACATCTTTTTTCGCCGGATGAAAATCCTTTGAACGCCGGGATTAATTTTTCATTCAGAAATAATAAAGATGATTTTAAAATCTACGATTTCAACCAGCTTTCTTTGTATGCAAATTTTCGCTACTCAGTTAGTGAAACTGATTTTATTATCCCCGGCTATATTTTCAGAAGAAATAATTATAAAAATTTCTCTCTGTTTTCACACAATGAACACAAATTCTTTTTAAACTGGATTTCGAGTTTTGAGAGCGGAACATCAATTATGTTGAATGCGGAATATAACTTTAAAAAGTATTTTGAAAGTTATAACTATGAGGGTTATTTGAATGAAACATCACAGATAAAATTTATGACGAAACTAAGTCAGGCTTTGGGAGAAAAAACCGGAATAAACGGATACGTTACATTAAGAAAAAATTTATCTGATGGCAGCAGATATCTTTTATACGATACGTTAATTTATTA
Organism: Bacteroidota bacterium; assembly: GCA_022708025.1. Classification (GTDB taxonomy): domain Bacteria; phylum Bacteroidota; class Ignavibacteria; order Ignavibacteriales; family Ignavibacteriaceae; genus IGN3. The sequence goes on from JAKIZM010000007.1 coordinate 14,031, forward strand.
TGAAGAAGAAATTTTTAATGATATTTATTCATCTGATGGTTTAGAAACCGGTATTGGCTTTAAACATTATTTAAGCGATGATATTGAGTTATCGGCAGATGTAAAATATTTTATAAGAAAATATTCATCTCTAAATGCAATGGATTTGAACAGCTATGAATTAAACGAATTACGTAAAGATAAAATTTTTGGGATCGGTGCGGAAGTAACTTATGATTTGAACAAGGTTCTTGCTGGATTATCGATCTCAGCGCATTATAGCTATTTAACCAGCAAATCAAACGATTATTTTTATGAATATAATAATCAAATGTTTTCAGTGTCCTTAATATTTGATTTTTGATCCGATGTTTTATTAAAAAACAGTAACAAACAAGCTGGGTTATCCAAACTTTTTGATATTATACTTTTGCATCTTGTAACGTAAATTTCTTTCTGTCAGCCCTAATATTCTGCCTGCTTGTGATTGGTTGCCATTTGTTTTGCTTAACGCATCATAAATTAATTTTTTCTCCAACTCTTCAACTTGTTCAATCAGAGTTTTCTCTTCATTTATTTTTATTTCTTTTTCTTCCTTGAATCCTTTAACAACATTCGGCAGATCGTTTAATACAATTATATTATTTCTTGAGAGAACAACAGAACGCTCAATTATGTTTTCTAATTCACGGACATTCCCAGGATAATTATACTTTAGTAATGAATCAATTGCTTCTTTTGAGAAATTCATCTTCTTCTTGTTATTTTCTTTTGAATATTTTTCAACAAAGTATTCTATCAAGGGAATGATATCTTCTTTTCTTTCCTGTAAAGGCGGGATGTTTAATGAAATAATATTTAATCTGTAAAATAAATCTTCGCGGAATGTTTTCTCTTTTATTTTTTGTTCAAGATTCTGATGAGTAGCTGCAATAATTCTAACATCAATACTAATATTCTCTGTTGAACCAAGTCTTTCAATCTGGTGTTCCTGTAAAACCCTTAGAAGTTTCACCTGCAGATTAAGAGGGATGTCTCCGATCTCATCCAAAAATAAAGTGCCTCCTTCTGCAAGTTCAAATCTTCCTTTTTTAGATTTATCAGCTCCGGTGAACGCACCTTTTTCATAACCAAAAAGCTCACTTTCCAGCAATGTTTCCGGCAAAGCTGGAATGTTAACAGCAATAAAAGGTTTATCTTTCCTCGGACTTGCAAAGTGAATGGATTTAGCCAGGACTTCTTTTCCTGTTCCGCTTCCACCTGTAATCAGAACAGTTGCTTTACTTTCAGCAGCTCTGGATGCAATACTTAAGATATCATCCATCTTTGGCGAAGCAGAAATAAGTGAATCAATTTTAAATTTTTCTTTTAGTTGACCCTTTAATAATTCAATTTCGGATTTGAGATTTTTATTTTCAATTATCCTTTCTAAAAGCAAATCAAGCTCATCCAAATCAACCGGCTTAGATATATAATCAAAAGCTCCCAATCTCATAGCCCGGACGGCATTTTCTATTGTTCCGTAAGCGGTAAGGATTACGAAACTGATTTCAGGATTTATTTTTTTTACTTGTTCCAGAACTTCAAGACCGGTGATATCAGGCATTTTATAATCAGATAAAATAATATCGATCATATTATCCTTAACCGATTTTACTCCTTCGTTACCGGATGAGGCACTAAATATTTTAAATCCTTTTTTTTCAAGATAGCCTTTTAATACATTCCTTTGGGCTTCTTCATCATCAATTATTAATATTGAATAATCTTTCATGTCATTGGTAATGTTATTTTAAATGTAGTCCCTTGATTTTCTTTACTTGAAACCGATATGGTTCCGTTATGCTGCGAAATAATTTTTTGTGAAATACTCAAACCAATTCCGTTTCCTTCTTTTTTATTAGTGTAATATAAATCAAATATTTTTTTTATTTGATCTTGAGATATTCCTGATCCATTATCTTTTACTTCAATAACCAGGTTTGTTTTTGATTTATAGTAACTTAAAATAATCTGTCCATCATTCACAACAGCATCAAAGGCATTTTGGATTATATTCATCAATGCCTGTTTAATTAAATCCGGATCAATAGTTACTTTAATAACTTCATTGTTTTGTAAACTAAAATTTATTCCTCTTTGTTTTGCCTGATCTTCAAACAAGTAATATATTTCTTCAAAGTAGTGTTTAATATCAGTCTCTTTTTTTATTAATTCCAAAGGTTTAGCATATCCTAAAAATTGCGTTATAATTTTATTTATTCTGTTAACTTCACTTTTAAGCAATTGTGTAATATCCGAATATTCATCTTGATTTATTGTCGGGGTAAATTCCTTGTTTAATCTTTGTGCAATCATCCCGATTGCATTGATTGGATTCCGGATTTCGTGCGCTACACCAGATGCAAGCTGACCCATTGCAGTTAATTTTTCTTTCCTTTTTGCTTCCTCTTCGAGCCGTATTGTCTCAGTAAGATCTTTCAGAACAATTGTTAAGTTCGGTTGATTGGTATCAGAATCAAATACCTGTGAAATGCTGAATGATAAATGTTTTTCTTCTTCATTAATAATCAATTGTTTTTCAAAGTAAGAATTATTTTCATCATTAAACGACGAGCTTATAAAGCTGATAACACCATTGTTAAAGTTTTTAATATTTTCTCCGATGGCTTTATCAGAACTTATTTTAAAGAATTCTTCGGCAGATTTATTAAACAATGTAATACGATCATCTTTATTAATTACAATTACCGCTTCAGTCATATTTTCAAGAACGGATGAGGTTAATGTTTTAAATTTTTCATACTCTTTTGAAATTGTCTTTAAGTTCTGATTTGTAAATATTATACTCAAAACGATTATTGAAATTGCAGCAAGAATTAATGAAATGATAATTAATCTTTGCAGCATTCTGCTTTCAACAGATCTTACATCTTCCAGAGAAACACCCAATCTGTAAAGCCCGATAAATTCATCGTTGAGCATAAATCTCTTTACAACTTCATAAACTTCATCACCGGCTTGCTCAGTTACTCTGCTAAAAATAGAGTCGCTTTCGGTTGCGTGTAATAAAAAGTCAGAGTTAAGTATAGCATCAACTGAATCGATTTTTTCGCTTGCAGCAATAATTCCCAAACTATCCTGAAGAATTATATATTCAATTCCATGCTGAAATGACATCTGATTAAGCATTACTCCAACGCCAATTTTTTTTCTGAACTCCAGAAAATCTTTAGCATCAAGATTTACAACTATTGCCCCGCGATGATTTGAACGGGATACGGCAACAGCATATCTCTCGCCTTCTGAAAACTCGGCACTCTTTAATCCGATTATTAGTTCATCTTCTTCGCCACTTAAAATTGGTGCAAGTTTATTATACCTGTTAATATTTTCTTCTCCGTAAATGTGTCCAGGCTCAGGCACCCGGTTAGTAAGGATTCGATTGCCTTTATTATCAAAAATATTAATCCTGAACAAACTGTTTTCTTTGGAAATTTTTTCTAATTCCTTTTTACTCAAAGCATTTAAGCTATCCAGTTTCCTTAACATTCTGGCATTATCGAGCAATCTTTCCGTAATTATATCCTCAATTTCAAAGCTTGCATTCAATGTGTTTTCACTGCTTTTAATTATTGATTCCAGAAGTGTTGATGAATGTTCATACAGCAGATTAAAAATTTCTTTTTTACTTTGGTTTAATTCTATAAACGATGATGAAATCATAACCACAGCAATGATTGCGGTGATAGATAGAATAGCTCTTGATGATAGTTTAATCTTATTTCTCATATATAAATTTAAATTATTAAAAAATAAGAAACATTATAAATGCCAGCTTACAAACATTTTAATAGTTATTAAATCAGTTTCTATTCAATACCTTTTATTTTTCTTTCTTTACTATTCGACCTTGCGGTCGTTTAGGTTCGCCCACAAAGTCGAATACTAATTGATAATCTTTCGTTTAATTATAAAAAGAACCTGTTTGTATTTCGGCACAGCCTTTGGATAGTTGCTTTCAAACAAAAAAACTTAAAACATTAAAGGAGTTCAAAATGAAAAAGAAAAATCTTTTTGGTATCGCTACAACAGCACTGTTTGTGGCACTGTTGTTCTCTTCTATAATTCTTGCACAGGAAGAACCAAAACAAGAAAAGAACCAAGTTAAAAATCAATTTAAAATAAATTCTCAATTACAACATGGGAATAAATTCATTGATTTAAATGGTGACGGTTATAATGACAATGCCCCTGATGCTGATGGAGATGGGATTCCAAACGGCAGAGATGGAGATTATGCAGGTGCAAAGTTTAGAAAAGGCAACAATGGAACAAAAGGTTTTATCGACCTTAATGGTGATGGAATAAACGATAATGCAATTGATTCAGATGGTGATGGTATCCCAAATGGTCAGGACCCGGATTTTGTCAGACCACAGGACGGGACAGGAAGAAAAATGATGAATGGAAAAATCAACCAGAATAAATTTGGCGGAAACAAATATGGTCCTGGTAATGGAACCGGAAATTCAGGAATTGGCCCTAAAGATGGAACCGGATATGGCACCAAATACGGAGCAGGAACAGGAAATTGTGACGGCACCGGTCCAAAGGGCAAAAGAGGCGGAAGAAGATAACAGCAGCATTTCTTTAAATAAATATTTCTTTGATGATGCTCTTATTGGGCATCATCTTTTTTTATTCTGATCTTTAAAAAATTTTTCTTTTTTAAGATTAAAGGCAATTGAGTAAAAGTTTTTTTATCTTACGGTGTGACAGGGGAAAGTTAATGTTATTTTATTTATTTACAACGATAAAAAACTTCTGCAGTAGTGTGCAGTTTAATATAAATTGCATCGCCGGAATCCTATTGTCATTTCTTCCTCTCTCAGATCTCATTAATCATTATTCTAAAATCGGAGGTAATTTATGAAGCATCTTAAGTTACTAATATTATTCATTCCTTTCTGTTTCTTCAATAATATTTTGGCTCAGGATAAAGCTGGTGATGAAGCATTAGGAACAATAAAATATGATGATTATAAAACTCCTAAATTCTGCGGCGCTTCTTGTCACGTTGATATTTATCAGCAATGGAAACAGGCGATGATGTCACAGGCATATACTCATCACTGGGATGAAATTGAATATTTTGAGCTTGCGGTTCCTCACGCCGAAAAAGATAAGAATTTTGCAGAAGCACAGGAAGGCTGCAACGGATGTCATACACCAATTGCTTTTTTTGCAGGAGATGTTCCTCCGCCAAGACCTGAATTAAATTCACGTGCTAATGAATCTGTATCTTGCGATGTTTGTCATACCGTATCGGGATTTAAAGGTGAAGTGCCGTATAATTTTAATTTTATTTCAAATCCGGCTGATGGAAAAATAAAATACGGACCTCGCGGAACAGGCAACTCACCTGAACATAAAATTATTAAATCAGATTTTTTAGGAACTGCAGAATTTTGCGGCACCTGTCATAATGAAATGTCACCATACGGCATTTGGGTAAAATCAACTCACCTGGAATGGAAAGAAGGACCTTATTCAAAAGAAGGAGTTCAATGTCAGAATTGCCATATGACAAAAGCGGAAGGTTACACAGCATCGATGGGTAAAAAGTATCCGGATGCTTGGCAGCATTTATTTCACGGTGCTCACGATCCCGGTAAAATAAAAGGAACTATTGAATTAAGAATTCATCCTGATATTAAAGAAGCTGAACCTGGTGAAGTTGTTAAGTTTACAGTTGCATTGTTCAATCAGAAAACCGGACATAAATTTCCAACCGGCTCAGTTGAAGACAGAATTGTATGGCTGCACGTTGAAGCAGTTGATGCAAAAGGAAATGTTTATCACCTCCCGGTTGATAAAAAGGGATTTGAAGGTGAAGAATATACGATTGGTTCGGATGCTTTGGCTTATCAGGATATGGGAATTGCAAAGAATGACCCGAATTTTATTGGTGTGCAAAGAGATGGAATTCCTATTGGAGACAGAATTTTCAGAATGCCGTATTTTGATCCGCAAGGAAGAATGACAATTCAGCAATGGAATACAAAATCACTTGGTGTTGATTACAGAATTGGTCCGCGTGAAACCAAGCTTGAACATTTTACGTTTAATCTCCCTTATAATGCGGCACCAGGCGAAATGAAAATTACAGCAGTGCTTAACTATCAGAAATTAGTAAAGCCGGTAGCTGATTTTCTTAATGTTCCGGAAGACGAAACAGAGATTATCAAAGTAAATGAACATTCAACTTATATAACTGTTCTTCCATGATTAACAGATGGTGTAAGTGTTTACTGAAAATTATAAATCAAATGTCAGATTGAGCTTGTCGAAATCTGACATATGTTTAGTTAAGTCACCCATCGATCCCGCAAACGGGACAGGCACGCTCAGGGTGACAAGATTAGTAAAAAAGTAATTAAAAAAGTAAATGGATATTCAATTTACTTAACTGTTCTCCCTTTAATGATAGACAATGTAAGAGTTTACTGAAAATTGTAAACCAAATGTCAGATTGAGCTTGTCGAAATCTGACAATTAAATAGATTATTGTAAGCTAAATTTGTTGCAATGACAATAAAAATCAGAGGAATAAAATGAAAAGGATATTCACATATACAGTTTTAATTTTAATCGTTATCACTTTTATTGCAAGCGATATTTTTGCAATTCCTGCTTTTGCAAGAAAATATAATATGACCTGCAAAACCTGTCACTCACCTTTTCCGAATCTAAAACCTTATGGTGAAGAATTTGCCGGAAATGGTTTTGTTCTTAAAGATCAGGATGCGCCAAGATACTTTATTGATACCGGCGATCCTGAGCTTTCACTGATTCGTGATCTTCCATTAGCAATGAGATTGGAAGGATATGTTACATATAATCAAAACAACAGTGAACGATCTGATTTCAACACACCGGTTGTCTTTAAACTTCTTTCAGGCGGCTCTTTAGCTAAAGGCTTTGCTTATTACCTTTACTACGCTCTCGAGCACGGTAAGCCGGGTAAAATTGAAGATGCCTGGTTAATGTTTAATAATCTTTTCGGGAGTGAAATAAATTTAACAATCGGACAATTTCAAGTCAGCGATCCTCTTTTTGTAAGAGAGCTGCGACTGACGAGAGAAGACTACGCTATTTACAAAGTAAAACCCGGTGATTCAAATGTTAATTTAGCATACGACAGAGGAATTATGCTTGAATATGGTTTTGAGGATGGACCGGATATTTCTTTTTTGGTTGTAAACGGAAGCGGCATAGGTGAAGAATTTTTTAGCGGAACTTTTGATAATGATAAATACAAAAACTTTATGGGAAGAATCTCACAAGAAGTTGGCGAACACTTTAGAATTGGTGCAATGGGATACTTGGGAAAGGAAGAAAGACAATTTTTTATTCAGAATCCTGTTTTTGTTCAAAATAAACTGTGGATGTTCGGAGCAGATGCAACTATATCGCTTGAACCAATTGAGTTGAATCTTCAGTATGTGGAAAGAAATGACGATAACCCAACTTTCATTTTTAATACTACACAATCTATTCCAAAGGTAGCCACTCGTGGTGGCTTTGCTGAATTAATTTATCGCCCGAATGGTGATGATAGCAAATGGTATGCAGTAGGTTTGTTCAATTGGATTGAATCTGATTTTTCTAACTTGGATTACAAATCTCTTACCGGAAGTATTGGATATTTATTGAGAAGAAACATAAGATTAGTTGGAGAATTCAATTATAATTTTACTAATCAATTTGCTACACTTGGAGTAGGCTTTGTAACTGCGTTTTAATTTTTGATATTAATTTTTTTTGAAGGTCTTTTAATAAAATTTGTTGTAACTTTGTTTAGTCAAAGTGTCAAATTTTTTAAAGGCAGCTTAAAATGACTTCCGCAAAAAAAGAATTCCTGCTTTCTGCATTAAATTATTTTTTAAAGGGAGAAATGCGGATAGTATTTACTTCACATCCTGAATCGCAATACTCAAGAATGATCAGAGTAAATCGTGGAGGTTTACCTGTTGAGTAGAACTTCTTAATCATAATTTTAATTAAAGTAATTAATTAAATCCCGGATTTTTTATCATCAGAAAAAGTAAAAGGTAATAGTTAAATCCGGAATTAACACATCAGTATCACGGAGGATTTATGTCAGAAAATATTATGTGTGATTTTTGTGGTGCAGAAATATCCAAAGAATCAGAGTTTTGTTTAAAATGCGGCACTCTGTTTGTCGACGATTTAAACTGCTTTAATCATCCGGATGATGATGCCAGAGGTGTGTGTGTAATTTGTCATCAGGCTTATTGCAAAAAATGCGGCTTACGGGTTAATGGTGCTTTTTTATGCGATCAACATTCAAACTATGAAATTTACGAAGGTATGGTTCGCGTTTTCGGCTCTTCAGATGAACAACAAGTTAATTATTATAAATCCATATTGGAAGAAAACAATCTTCATCCTTTTGTTTATGAAAGGAAAACTTCTCCCCTTTCAATTGGCGGGGTTGATTATTCAATATTCAATGCGGGCGGTGATACAGGAAAAAGATTAGCAAGTGAAATCAAGTTAATGGTTCCTTGTTCAGAGTTTTTACAGGCAGAAAAAATTATTGATGAATTAGAACATTCAACAGAACAGTAAATCCGTTCCCCTTTTGTGAAATTAAAATTTTTCAAAATAGCACTGAAAAAATAAACTTAGTCAGTTTATAATATCAGTGCTTTTGATTATAGAAACACCTTTCTCTAATAGATTTTTCTTAACAACATTTTCAAAATTATTTTCATCAATTGATCTGGCTGCATCTTCAATAAAGTATGTTTTAAATCCAAAATCAGCAGAATCCAAAGCTGAATAATAAACACAAAAATCACCTGCTAAACCTGCAAGATAAATTTCATCAACATTTCTTCCTTTAAGATAGGCTGCAAGTCCGGTATCTTTCTTTTTACCGTTATCAAAAAATCCGCTGTATGAATCAATATTTGGATCCATACCTTTTCTGAAAATTGCTTCAATTTTTTTAGTGTCAAGTTTATCAGAAAACTCAGCACCATTTGTTTCCTGAACACAATGATCCGGCCAGAGTATTTGCTCTAAACCGCCAAGAGTGGTTTTATCAAATTGATTTTTCCCGGGATGATTTGATGCAAAGCTTCCGTGATTTTGCGGATGCCAATCTTGAGTAGCAACAACCAAATCAAAAAAATCAGTTTGCTGGAGTTTATTAATAATCGGAATAACTTCATCACCTTTATTTACCGCAAGTGCACCGCCGGGCAAAAAATCATTTTGAATATCTATAATTATTAATGCTTTCATTTTAAATCTTATTGTTATTTGAAAAATTTGTTTTTAATTCCTCTCTTAATTGCATAAGCTTTTCGCTGATGCCGACTTTATAAATATGCGGAAACTCAAATCGTTTATATTCTGCGGGAAGCTTTGATAAATTTTCTTTCACTCGTTCTCTTATTATTCCAACACTTTCTGTTTTTATTTTGCTTTTACCATCAGCAACAACAACCTGAGTAATATTGTTTTCATTCCATCTGATTAAGCTTTTAGATTTTTCTTTATCAAACGGATGAAACATTCTCTCAATTTTATCTTCATCTTTCAAAGTGATTGCATCTGCCTGTAAATAGCCTTCATCATCTGTGTAACGGATAATCTTTTTCATTCCTGGTAAAGTAACCTTTTGAATGTTTTCAGATATTTTTAATCTTGGCTGATTGTTACACATCGAAAGTTTGAATACACCATCCAATGCGGAGTCCGGACTTCCGATTACCAAATTTGTTCCCACTCCAAATACATCTATCGGAGCTTGCTGTTCAAAAAGACTTTTTATTACCCGCTCGTCCAACTGATTTGAAACAACGATTTTAACATAACTCAATCCTGCATCATCAAGCTTCTTTCTCGCAGCTTTAGAAAGATAGGCAAGATCACCGCTGTCTAACCTTATTCCTTTAAGCTGATGTCCAGATTCTTCCAGTTCCTTCGCAACAGTAATTGCATTTGGCAAACCAGATTCCAGAGTATTATAAGTATCAATTAATAAAACTGTGCTGTCAGGAAATGTTTCAGCATATTTTCTGAACGCGGTTAATTCATCATCATAGCTTTGAATAAAAGAATGAGCCATTGTTCCGACAGGAATCAGATCAAACAGTTTGGCAGCAAGAACATTCGATGTGGAATCGAAACCGCCGATAATAGCTGCACGGCTTGCCTGCAAACCGCCAAATCCCTGTGCGCGCCTTAAACCAAAATCGCTTAAGACTTTATCCTTTGCTATCAGCCTTATTCTTGCAGCTTTTGTTGAGATTAACGAATTGAAGTTCAGTATGTTAAGTAAATAAGTTTCCAGCAATTGTATTTCTGAGAGCTTACCTTCAACGGTTACAATCGGTTCATTTGGAAATACAATTGTTCCCTCTTCAACTGAATGAATATTTCCTGCAAAGGAAAACCCTTCAAGATAGTTTAAAAAATTACTGCTGAATTTCTTTTTATGAAGAAAGTCAATATCATCTTTACCAAATTTTATTTCGCTTAAACTATCAATCAGTTCCGATAAACCACTGAATACAACAAATCCGCCTTCATAAGGAATCTTTCTGAAAAAATAATCAAACGATGCCTGACAGTTATGCTTGCCTTCTTTGAAGTAAGCTTCCATCATAGTAAGCTGATACATATCTGTGTAAAGTCCAAGATAATCTTTTAAAATTTTCATAATTTTTCTTTTTAATGAATAAGGAATTATAAATTAAAGATACTTTTGCAAAATAAACATTTATTTTATTTTCAGTAATCTTAAAAGTGTTGTGTTAAATTGCTTAATTGCTATAATGTCAAATGTATTTCCATCTTGAAAAAATTAAAAACCAATAGCACACTGATCATTATGATTTATTATGATCTTTACCAATAAGTTACTCCAGTTAAACAGTCATTCAATAATTGCTAACTATCAATACCTTCTCACAAATAAGAATCACAATTCTTTATGACTTCCTAAATTTGATAAAGTCCTTTCAAAATACGCTTTTATGCGACTTATGTCGGATATCCAAATGGCACTAAGATTGAGATTTTGCATTAAATTACAATTTCCAACAAAAACTTCAGAGTTTTTTATGATAAGAGGAACAATAAAAGTAGATACTAAAATTTGCAAAGGATGCGAGCTTTGTATAATTGCCTGTCCGCAGGATGTGCTTGCATTATCAGTAAATTTTAATGAAAAAGGTTATCGCTATGTAGAACTAATAAGCAGCGCTTGCACCGGTTGTATAAACTGTGCACTCGTTTGTCCCGAAGCAGCTATAACTGTTTATCGTGAACCAAAGCCTGTTAAAAAAGCTCAGGCTAAAGTTTAATTATTAAAAAAAGGTTTTAAAAATGGAAAAAGAAATCAGAACAGAAGAACCTCGTTTGATGAAAGGAAACGAAGCACTTGCCGAAGCTGCAATTCGTGCAAACATTGATGCTTATTTCGGATATCCGATAACTCCTCAATCGGAAGTTATCGAATATCTTATGTTTGAAGTTCCCAACAGAAAAGATAAAAAAACTGTTGTGCTTCAGGCTGAAAGTGAAGTAGCTTCAATCAATATGGTTTATGGTGCTGCAGGAGCAGGCGCAAGAGTTATGACATCTTCTTCATCACCGGGTATCAGTTTAATGCAGGAAGGAATATCCTATATTGCTTCTGCACAACTTCCTTGTTTAGTTGTTAATGTTGTTCGTGGCGGTCCGGGTTTAGGAACAATTCAACCTTCACAGAGTGATTATTTTCAGGCCACAAAGGGAGGTGGTCATGGAGATTATCATCTGATTGTTTTAGCTCCATCTTCAGTTCAGGAATTAGCTGACTTTGTCTTTGATGCATTTAAATTAGCAGAAAAATATCGCAATCCCGCAATGATTCTTGCTGACGGTGCACTTGGACAGATGATGGAAAAAGTTGTATTACCAAAAGACAATAGTCTTCCAAAAGTTTCTAAACCCTGGGCTACTACCGGTAAAACAAAAGACCGCGAACGTAATATTATCACTTCCCTATTTATTCAGCCCGAAGTAATGGAAAAAGTAAATCTTGAGCTTCAGGAAAAATATGCCGCAATGCAAAGTGAAGTAAGATGGGAAGAGCTTAACACCGATGATGCTGAAGTGCTTTTGGTTGCATTCGGTCTTTCAGCACGTATATGCCAAAAGGTAATGGATCTCGGTAGAGCAAAAGGAATTAAGATCGGGTTGCTTAGACCAATTACACTTTATCCTTTCCCATATAAACGAATTGCTGAATTAGCAGAAAAAGTTGATTTCATTCTTGATGTAGAAATGAATGCAGGACAAATGGTTGAAGATGTTCGCCTTGCAGTAGAAGGAAGAGCACCTGTTTACTTTAAAGGAAGAATGGGCGGAATGATTTCAACACCCGATGATATTCTTAACGAAGTAGAAGCAATATCTGAAAAATTAAATGTGCTTCACCAATAGGAGAAATTAAAATGGAAGAAAAATTAATATTAGAAGACGGAATAGAAGTAGAACAAGTTTATCGCAGACCTGAAACTCTTACTGATGTCCCATACCACTACTGTCCCGGATGTTCACACAGTGTTGTTCATAATGTTTTGATGGAAGTAGTTGCAGACTTAGGCATTCAGGAACAAACTATCGGAGTTGCTCCCGTTGGCTGTTCTGTTTTTGCTTATCATTATATGAACGTTGATATGCAGGAAGCTGCACACGGCAGAGCAAGTGCTGTAGCAACCGGAATTAAAAGAGTTATGCCTGATAAACTTGTTTTTTCATATCAGGGAGATGGTGATCTTGCAGCTATCGGAACTGCTGAAACAATACACACTGCAAACCGTGGAGAAAACATACTGGTTGTTTTTATCAATAACGGAATTTACGGAATGACAGGCGGACAAATGGCTCCGACATCTTTACCCGGAATGGTTACTTCAACTTCGCCTTATGGAAGAGATGTTTCAATGGTTGGTTATCCGTTAAAGATTACAGAACTGGTAGCTCAATTACCTGCTACATATTATGTAACCAGGCAATCTGCTCATAATCCTAATGCTGTAAGAAAACTAAAGAAAGCAATTACAAAATCCTTTGAATATCAACAGCAGAAAAAGGGAACCTGTTTTATCGAAGTTGTTTCAAACTGTCCTTCAGGCTGGAAGATGACACCGGTTGAAACAATAAAATATCTTGAAGAAGTAATGTTTCCATATTATCCGCTTGGTGACCTGAAAGTCCCAAAGAATTAAAAGTGAATTAAAAAGGAATTTAGAAATGACAAAAGAACATGAAATGATTTTTGCCGGATTCGGCGGGCAGGGTGTGCTTTCAATGGGAAGACTAATTGCCTATGCCGGAATGATTGAAGGTAAAGAAGTCAGTTGGATGCCTTCATACGGTCCTGAAATGAGAGGCGGCACTGCAAACTGTATGGTTATTGTATCTGATTCCAGAATCAGTTCACCAATCGTAACAAAGTTTGATACTGCCATATTATTAAATCAGCCGTCAATAGATAAATTTGAAAATGCAGTTAAACCCGGCGGACTATTGATTTATGAACAATCTACTGCTGTTCGTCCGCCAGCAAGAACTGATATTGATATTATTGCAATTTCCGGTAACGAAGAAGCAGCAAAGCTTGGTGCAAAACAAGTTGCCAATATGTTTATGGTCGGTGCTTTTTTGGAAAAGCGCCCTATCTTAACAGATGAATCAATTGTATCAGCGTTAAAGAAAGCACTTCCGGAACGAAGACATAATCTGATTCCGGTTAACGAACAAGCACTTACCCGCGGAAGAGAATTAGCAAAGTTAGCTGAACAGGTATCAATATAATTATTAAAAAAATTTTTAGAGGAAATCATGGATGAGATAGATACAAAATGTCAGCACGCATGTAAAAACACTTGTGCAACTTTGAATGAAGCATTGCGCAGAGAAACAGCAATGGTAAGATTTTATGAAAGTGTTCTTGACGAATGTAATATACCCGAAGTAAGTTCTTTTATGACCGGATTAGTTGAGGACAAACGAAAAGTGATTTTAAGTCTTATCCATAAACTGAATGAAATACATGTTCGTTCACAGGCATTAGACGGAATTGCATCAAGTTTTAACAATATAGATGGTTAAATATAGTTAACTTGCATACACATCCGAGAATAACTATATTTGCGCACTAAATTTTGAAAAAGTATTAAAAGATTTAACATCGCGGGATGGAGTTCTGATAAATCGGGAGTAGCTCGTATCGGACTCATAACTGTTAATTGAATAATATTATGATCGCGGGGTGGAGCAATTGGTAGCTCGTCGGGCTCATAACCCGAAGGTTGTAGGTTCAATCCGCCACGGCGGACTGCCCCAGCAAAGACCGGAAATTAATTTATAGCGAAGAGTTTAAGAATAAATCAGAAGCTATGAAAAGAGAACATTGGTTAAAGAATGGAATTGGTAGGGAGTTCTTAAAGACAGTTTGTAAAAAATAATATTATGATCGCGGGGTGGAGCAATTGGTAGCTCGTCGGGCTCATAACCCGAAGGTTGTAGGTTCAAGTCCTGCCCCCGCTACTAGGAAAATCCTTCTTTTTTAAGAGGGATTTTTTATTTTAAAGATATGAACTATTATGTATATGTTATAAAAAGCAAAGAAGGATTTACCTATACAGGAATGACAAATGATCTTGAAAAAAGATTAGTTGAACACAATGAAAAGACTTTATCTTTCTGGACAAAGAGGGGAACAAATTGGGAATTACTTTATAAAGAAGAATTTGAAAATAAGAGTGAAGCACTAAAAAGAGAGAAGTGGCTAAAGACAGGTGTGGGTCGTGAATATTTGAAAAAGAATATTAATAAGTTGTAGGTTCCATCCCGACAAAGTCGGGACTGCCCCCGCTCTAGGAAAATCTTTCTCTATAAAAAAATTTTAGTTATGACTGCAATTAATTTAATCCAACCAAAACACTTTAATAAACATTTTTTACCATTAGCAAAAAAAAATGATTCTACCGGTTTTTATTTTTATTATTCTTTCAATTTATTTAAGTTTATTTTGTAATTAAGAAGATAAAATATTTATGGTGATAAAATGAAAAAGATATTATTAGTTCTTTTATTGCTTTATCCGCTTGTTCTTCTGCCTCAAAAAAAGTCCTTTACTTATACTGATATCTCACCTGATGGAAAAAGCGTTTCAACCTATTTATTAAACGAAAATTCCTCAGCGGGAAAAGTAATTATTTTAAACGGTGATATTCCTTTTGGTGTAACTCCTGATTGGAGTTCAACCCTGGAAAGACAGATTGGGGGAATTGCCTGGGGTGATTATGATAATGACGGTGATCTTGATTTAGCAACAGGATGTTACTTTAGCCAGTCTTACCCGCCCATTCCTGATTATGAAGTATTGATTTACAGAAATGATAATGGAATTTTAACCACAACTCCTGCCTGGATCTCAACGGATATGAGATCAACAACTGATCTTAAATTTGCAGATATTAATGGAGACGACAGACCGGAACTAATTGCTGCTAACGGAGATAACTCTTTTGCTTCGTCTGTAATTTATTTTAATGGAGCTAGTGGACTGAATAATGCACCGGGATGGATTTCGCAGGATAACAATTGGACAGTCGGTGAGGCGCTGTGCGATATTGATGATGACGGGGATCTTGATCTTGCTTTTGCTAATCAGGGTAACAGCGTTACACCAATAAAACCTATCTGTATCTTTTATAATAATGGCGGAACATTTCCGACTGTTCCAAATTGGCTTTCGGCAGATCAGATGATTACTAATTCAGTAGCTTTTGGTGATCTTGATAATCAGCAAATAAAATATAAATATCTTGAGTACTACGGCGATGGAGAAAGAAGTGTTTCCCCTATTCCTCTATTTCCTATTTATTCGATTGATACTGTGTTGGTTGATGACCAGCCTTATTATGCATATTGTTATGATCCTATAAGCGGATGGCTGTCTTTGGGCACAAAACCTCAATCCGGTATAACAATAAAAATATCTTACCGTTATATTGCAAAAGGAGATCTCGGAGCTTCTAAATGGGTTAATTATGAAAGCGGAATTTACTTTAACAACAATGGCGTAATAAACACGATGCCGGGATGGACTGTTGGTAATACTCTGAGTCAGAAAGGAATTGTCTGGGCAGATTTTGATAGAGATGGTTATCAGGACCTTGCAATATCAGGAAGCGGAACTCAAACTGTTATTTACAAAAATGTTAATGGCGTTTTAACTGGTCCTGTCTGGACATCAAATTCTGTTAATACTTCCACACAGGAATTAATTTCAGGTGATGTTGATGGCGATGGTTTCCCTGAACTTGCAGTTGTTCATTTTGGCGGAGGCAGAGTTGAAATATTTAAAAACAGAAACGGAATATTAGATACCGATCCATCGTGGTTGTATATTGCCGGTTCATCAGCAACTGCAATTGCATTTGGAGACCTTAATGGCGATGGAGCCCTTGATTTAGCAGTTGGAACAGCAAGATCTCCTGTTGTTGTTTTCCTGAATCAAAATCCTATTCCGGTTGAACTGACTTCCTTTACTGCCTCTTTGGATGGAAACAATGTTCAATTAAACTGGAGCACTGCATCTGAGATTAATAATCTTGGCTTTGAAATCGAAAAGAAAGTCCTCTCCTTTGGAGAGGGTTTGGGTGAGGCTTGGAATTCAATTGGTTTTGTCGCCGGTTACGGAACATCAACAGAGAAGCATACATATTCATTTAATGATAATGGACTTGCAGACGGAAATTATTTTTACAGACTCAAGCAGATTGATACTGACGGAAAGATAAAATATTCTGAAACAGTAGAAGTTGAAGTCGTTTCTCTATTCGGTTTTTCTCTTGAACAAAATTATCCTAACCCTTTTAACCCTGTTACAAAAATTCGTTTTATAATTCCTAATGTCACCCTGAGCGAAGTCGAAGGGTATTTTGTTACATTAAAAGTTTATGATATACTTGGAAATGAAATTACTACTCTCGTAAACGAAGAAAAGCCTGCTGGAAAATATGAAGTTGATTTCCAGTCCACAGTTAACAATCATCAGTTGACAAGCGGAATTTATTTTTATAAACTGCAAGCTGGTACATTCGTTGAAACGAAGAAAATGATTTTGTTGAGATAATTGTACAAGATTCTATAAAAATCCTCTATCATAAATGACAGAGGATTTTTTTGTTAAACAAATTTTTAAAGAACTTTTTCACATTACAGAAGCACTGCTTCTATCCAAATAAAACATAGCTTATTTAATTATTATGTATCTTTGGGCACACATTTAATTTTCTTTTGGAGTTTGTCGTGAAAAAATTTTTTCTTCTTATTGTTTTCTTGATTTCATCAAATATATTTCCGCAAAATTGGCTTTATGTTGATTCTGTCTTTAATGTATCTGGCGTAAGTGTAGATAATTTTTCAGCGCCTTTCTTTGCAGATCTCAACAATGATGGAAATCTTGATCTTATAATGGGTGGTATTGGTGATCGGGCTGAGTTCTTTTGGTCAAACTCACATACATTCCCAAATAATTTTACTAAAGATAATTCTGTTCTCGAAAGTATATATGCCGGCGGTTTAGTTGGTACTAATGCCGATTATCCTGCACTAATTGATTTGGATGGTGATAGTGTTCTTGATTTAGTAATTGGAGGATTTAATGGTCTTAGATATTATAAAAATGTTGGAACAACTTCTTCACCTCAATTTGAAGCAGTTGATACAATATTCACATTAGTTAATTCACTTATCGGCAGCGATCCAAAACCAGCATTTGTTGATATTGATGATGATGGCGACCTTGATTTGTTTGTTGGAATTGGTGAATCAATTCTTGGTGGACCTGAACCGGGAATAACTATGGGTTTCAGAAACACTGGAACTGTAACTAATCCTGAATTTACTTTGGATAATACCCTCGTTACAGGAATCGCTGATATTGGATTAAATTCTTATCCGACATTTGCAGATCTTGATGGTGACGGAGATTATGATCTACTTTTAGGAAGAGATCTTCAAACTTTAGTTTATTACAGAAATACCGGAACAAAAGGAAGTCCTGTCTGGACTATTAATGCAACTGTTTTTGGCGGAGTTGAGTCAACTACTTATTGGAAAGACCCAGTTCTTGCAGATATTGATTACGACGGTGATTTTGATTTGGTTTATGGAACAGCTAATGGCATATTATATACTTATCTTAATGTTGGAACATCACAATCCCCAACATTTCAGTATTATCCTGATTTCTTAAAAGTTATAAAACTTAATGCAAGCGGAGGTACAGCATCTTTAGCCGATTTTGATGGTGATGGTGATTATGACTTAATATCCGGGCATAATAACGGTACCTTTGTCTATTTCAAAAATGAAGGAACACCGACTGTCCCTGTTTTTAAACAAACTGCTGCTCCTTTTTCAAATATTGATGTGGGCTCTTACAGCACTCCTGTTTTTGTTGATATAGATAATGATGGTGATTACGATATTGTTTCTGGCGCATTGGATGGGAAAGTATATCTTTATATAAATAACAACGGTACTTTTTCTTCGAATACAACTATGTTTGGCACCGTTGATATAGGCTGGCAAAGCATACCATCATTTGCTGATTTGAATGGCGATGGTCATCTTGATCTTCTTGTTGGATCAGAAACAGGCAGTGCAACAAAGTTTTATTTAAATGACGGCAACAATGTTTTCACAGAAAACTCAACTATGTTTACAGGTGTTACTTTTCCTAATTACGGCAGACCAATACTTGCTGATATTGACAATGACGGAGATTTTGATTTAATAATTGGTGATAACTGGGGCAGTATCAGATACTACAGAAATAATGGAACTGTTACCAATCCTGTTTGGATAAGAGAAGATTCATTATTTGATGGTATTAAAGTTAAACAAGCAACTCATCCTGCATTTGCAGATCTTGATGGAGATGGAAGAAAAGATATGGTAATTGGCGAGTATAACGGTAATTTTAGTTTTTATAAAAATCTTTTTGCAAATCCAACAAATATTGAAAATCAAAATATTGAGCTGCCAATTAATTTCACTTTAAGCCAGAATTATCCAAATCCATTTAATCCGGCAACTACTATCAGATTCCAATTGCCTGAAGGAGGAAATACAACACTTAAGATTTATGATATTCTCGGGAAAGAAGTGACGACACTTGTAAATGACTATAAGACGGCAGGCACACATCAGGTTACATTTAATGCAACTCAGCTTTCAAGCGGTATTTATTTTTATACATTACAAAGCGGTGGTAATTATATAACAAAACAAATGATGCTGATAAAATAATACTGCTGTAAGTAAGTTATTGCTTTTCTCAGGAGCCGATTATTATTAACTATTAAATAAAATTCTCTTAAATGATTTGACTTATTATCCCCCTAACCTGCAAATCAGATTGAAAGTGTGATTTTAACTGCTTAAATTAAGGTTGTAAGAAGTATTCATTAATCGTGAAAGCGTTATGAAAGAGTTCTTCAGCGTCCAGGAAGTTGCGAAACTTTTAGATATGAGCAGTTCCGGAGTTTTATATCATATAAAAAACGGGACTTTAAAATCCGTTCAGGTCGGTAAAATTTATATTATCAAGAGTGAGGACTTTGCCGATTTTCTGAAAGGACAAAAAAAGATAAAAAAATCCAGAAAGAAAACTGAAGAGCCGCGCCTTTTTTAATTATTCTTTCGAATAATTTATCAATTCCTGCCTGTAATTTTTCAATTCAGTTTTATCTGTTCCAGCAAGATTTTTTATACAATAACAATAAGCACCTAAAACCGGAATAATAAGATTATTTTTATCTGAATAGAATTCATCCAATAAGCCAATAATAATATCCAAATCAATGGAATTGGATTCAGTATCTTTTTGAAGTGCTAATATTTCTTTATCACAATTAAACAGAGCCGGTAACTGTGCACCCGATAATTTCTGCAGCTTTTGATTATCTAATATCAATGAAAGATAATTCCGTTTATAATCTATAAGCTTGTTTATCGGCTGTGAAAGAGAAATCCATGCATATCCGTTATCAGCGCCTTTTGTAAGAGGATTGTTTTGTGCTAAGATTATTGAATGAAATAATAGCAGCAAAATAAATATTGGTAAAAAGGATTTCATTATCATAAACTTGAATTATGTTTTAAAGTTACAACAAATTATAGAATACTTATATCTAAAAATATTAAATTAACACCTGAGAATAATTATTGATCGGAATTTTAATGGGTTCACACCTTCTTAGCAAATCTTCTTTTATCCGCGGCGTTCAATGTGAAAAACATCTTTATCTTTATAAATATCATTACAGCGAAATGGATCCGGTTTCAGATATGCAAAAAGCTGTATTCAATCGTGGAACAAATGTTGGAATCCTAGCACAAAATTTATTTCCTGGTGGAACAGATGCATCTCCAAAATCACCATCTGAATATAACAATGCAGTAGCTCTAACAAAAAAATTATTGAAGAATAAACAACACGTAATTTACGAGGCATCATTTAATTTTAGTGATGTTTTATCAATCGCTGATATTGTGGTTCAGGAGAAATCATCTCTTAAAATATTTGAAGTAAAAAGTTCAACATCAATTTCAGAAACTTATTTACAGGATGCAGCGCTGCAATACTGGGTAATTACCAATAGCGGTTACAAGGTCAAAGACTTTTCTATTATTTATATAAACAATCAATATCTACGAGATGGAGAGCTTGATTTAAATAAACTTTTTATAAGTGAATCAGTTCTGCGTTCAATTAAGCCGATGCAGAAGTGGGTTGAAGAGAAAGTAAATCGTTTTAAAAAAGTATTGAACAAAAAAACAATCCCTGATATTGATATAGGTGAACATTGCTACAATCCATATACTTGTGCATTCTATGAATATTGCCGAAAGCATATTCCGGATAATTCGGTATTTGATCTTGCAGGTTTACAGCTGAATAAAAAATATGATTTATACAGACAAGGAATAATCAGGCTAAAAGATATTCCGAATGATATCAGTTTGCCTCAAACTGCTAAGGTTCAGCTTGATGTTTTTAAAAGCAGAAAAAATATAATTAACAAACCAGAGATTAAAGAATTCTTATCCGATCTTAATTATCCGATTTACTTTATGGATTTTGAAACTATTCAACCTGCAATTCCATTGTTTGATAAATCAAAACCGTATCAGCAAATACCTTTTCAATATTCATTACATTTTAAAAAAAATAAAAAAAGTAAGATTGAGCATTTCGAGTTTTTAGCCGAAGCAGTTGATGATCCCCGGATTAAGTTTATAGAAAATTTATTGAAAGCAACCAGAAATAAAGGGGATATACTTACATATAATAAATCTTTTGAGATTACCCGTTTAAAAGAAATCGCAGAAACTTTCCCTGTTTATAAAAAACAGATTGAAGAAAGAATCAGCCGTATTAAAGATCTGATGGTACCGTTTCAAAAAAAATATTATTACACAAATGATATGCAAGGATCTTATTCCATCAAATATGTTTTGCCTGCTTTAATACCGGATTTAAGTTATAAGGATCTGGATATCAACGAAGGCGGACTCGCATCTATTGCATTTGAAAGCCTTTATTATGAAACCGATATGTTTAAGATTTCTGAGATAAGAAATAATTTACTTGAATATTGTAAGCTTGATACTTTTGCAATGGTTAAACTATTAGAAAAGCTGGAATCACTCTAATAACCAAATCAAGTATGAAGTTATTTTAAATACGATTCAAACCATTTTTTTCTCATCTCATCAACTTCTTTACGATGAGATTTTAAATAATGATCTCCGTCTTCAAGCATAACCAAACGATAAAGAATTTTAAGCTCCAATAATTTATAAGACATATCCAGTGAATCGTTGGGAGTAACCTGTTCATCGTTATTGCCATGTATAATAAGTAATGGTGTAGTCCGCGAAAGCTTTTCAGGGAAATTTATAATTGATCTTTTTTCGCATCTGCTTTTAAATTCACTTTCCTCAAATTTATTTAATATCTGTTTATGTAATCTTTGTCTGAATTTACTTTCATCTTTACTGCATCTTAAGTTTGCAATTCCGCCTATTATAACAGCAGCTTTGAAAATATTAGTTCTTGTTAAAGAAAGATAAGTCATCATACCGCCGCGGCTCCAGCCCTCGATACCCCAAATGTTTGTATCAGCTTGTGGAATTTCATCGGCGAGAGAAGTAAGATTAATAATATCATTCAAGTCATCGCCGCCAAAATCATCGTGACCTTCTCCCCCATCATTCCCGCGATACTGAGAAGAGAAAACACAATAGCCCCAGTTTGCTATCTGTCCAAACATTCCTCTAGCAGTAAACTTATCAATGGCTCCTGAATTACCAATTCCTCCGCGGCACCAGATTATACAAGGATATTTATTTGAGTTATCTGTTGGATATGCAATATATCCTTTAACCTTTAATCCATCTGAAAGATAAGTTATTTTTTCAACTACTGTATTTTCAACAACATCTTTTCCCCAACCGCTTTCAATCATTTTTAGCTGAAGATCAGTCAAAGATATTTTTTGTCGTTCGAGAATTTTACTTTTCATTGACTTATCAACTCATTGTATTAGTAATACTATCGGGTGTATCCCTGTGATAAATATATGTTGGGAAATCAACTTTTTTTACTTTATAATTTTTCATAACTCTTTCCAAGAATTCCGAATCTTCACTATAAGTGATATCTTTAAACCCTTTTAAATCAATAAAGATATTTCTTTTACCAAAAAAAGTTGCTCCGATTGTACATTGTGAAAGGTGAATTAATTTTTTCGGATCGTTCTTATCAGGCACATATTCATTCCCAATTATCTTAACACCTCCGTGTAAAAAATCAATCTCCGGATTTTCTTTCAGATAATTAACTCTTAATAAAATATGATCAACAGTATATTCGTCATCGCTGTCTAAAAAAGTAATATAATCACCACTTGAATTTTTAATGCCGTTATTTCTTGCTGCCGGCAGAAATTTATGCTGCTGATAAACGATTTTTATTTTCGGATTATTGGCTTTATAGCTCTCTAATAATTCTGCAGAATTATCCCGGCTTCCATCATCAACTGCTATTAATTCCCAGTTCTCATAACTTTGATTTAATAAAGAATCAACAGCTCTTTGTAAATAAGCTTCTCTGTTGTAAAAAGCCATTATTACAGATACCTTTGGTAAAATTTTATCTGTTTTCACAAAAACATTTCTTAATCAAATTTATTCAGAAAGATAATTCTAAATGAAACAAATTAAAGAATAAAAGCTTCAAAAATATTAATTGATTAGATCGCCAAATCTGTTAAAAGAAATTTGATTCAGCTTCAACAGACTAATTTTGACATCAATAATTAATATCTTGCTTTTATTATATTTGCTCAGCACAAATATCGGAAAAAAGACAATGGCTAAAAAGCAAGGCAAACAACAAGAACAAAAACCAACAATTAAAAAGTCAAAGATATCATTACAGAAAATTGTCATAGCAATTTTAGCCTTAGCTGTTATTGGATTTTTTATTGTTAATAATTTTATAAACAAAGAACCGAAGACTGAATATTACACATTTACAAAAGAAGGTGAATTGATATTTACCGATTCATTAGGAACACTAAAAACAAAAATCGATATTGAAATTGCTAATAACGAATATAAAAGACAACTTGGTTTAATGAATAGAAAAGAGATGAAAGAAAATCAGGGAATGCTGTTCATCTTCACCAAAGAGGCTTACCAGTCTTTTTGGATGCGGAATACTTTAATATCTCTTGATATGATATTTGTTAACGAACATAAAGAGATAGTT
The DNA here is from genome assembly GCA_022708025.1 of Bacteroidota bacterium. Taxonomy (GTDB): domain Bacteria; phylum Bacteroidota; class Ignavibacteria; order Ignavibacteriales; family Ignavibacteriaceae; genus IGN3. Next base: position 37,963 of record JAKIZM010000007.1, read on the forward strand.
ACAATTCACAAATACACAAAAATACTTACCGAACAAAGCTATCCGGCATCTGAACCGTCAATGTATGTTGTTGAAGTAGTAGCAGGCTTTTGCGATAAATATAATATACAGGTTGGCGATAAGATTAATTGGATGGGAATGAGTTTAGAAAAACCCAATCAATAAAATTATATTTTATTTAAATTTTACGCTTGTAACTTAGAAATTAATTTCCGTAAAGTTTACCCTCAACAAGTTCGCAAATAATGTGAGCAACAGTAATATGTCCTTCTTGTATCCGTTGAACATTTGATGATGGAATTACAATTGGTAGATCAACGAGCGCTTTTAATTCGCCTCCACTTCCGCCCAGGAATCCGATAACTTTCATTCCTTTTGAATGTGCAGTTTCAACAGCTTTAATAATATTTTTTGAATTGCCGCTTGTAGATATAGCTAGTAAAACATCTCCAAGAGCACCAAGCCCTTCGACATTTCTGGCAAAAACATTTTCAAAACCTATATCATTTCCTCCTGCAGTAAGATTTGATGAATCAGTAGTAAGTGCAATCGCAGGTAATGCGGGGCGCTTGATAGTATGACTTAATCTTATCATAAACTCAGTTGCAATATGCTGACAATCTGCAGCGCTACCGCCATTTCCACATAATAAAAGTTTGTTACCATCCTTATAAGATGAAACAAGAATATCAACAGCTTTCAATATTTCATCCACAAGTTGATCTTTTATTTTAAGCTTTGTTTCAGAGCTTTCATTAAGTGAATCAATTATAAATTTTTGTGCATCCATATTATTTTAAATCCAATAAACCAAATTCTTCATTAAATGATCGTCTAATATTTATTATTTTGAAACTTAGTGTAGTATGTTTTTCTAATAAACTATAAATTTTCAAACATTCTTCGTCCGAAGTAGCAAAGAAAGATATATCTTTTTCTTCCTCAGCTTGAGAAAACAGATTGGTGTCATTTGGTATTATATTTCTTTTTTCCAATTCCAGGGTCCCTTTATTCTCAAATATTATCTTTGCAAATTCACCAGCTTTCTGAGCATGATTAATATTAAACGGAATTATTTGAATGTCTTTGAGAGGTATCTCGTCAATTTTTCCTCTTACACAATATTCTGAGATTGAAATTGTTGAACATTTCAAAGTATATTCATTTTCCAACAAGTATTTATAGTAGTCTAAAGCATTTTGATGTAGTTTATCATTTTCATTTAAGAGTCGAATAAAAAAACTAGTGTCAAGTAAGATTGCTTTATTATTCATAGCCCCTCAAAGAGCTTAACCACTCATCAGCATCATTAACATTTTCCCAACTTTGTTTTGCTTTTTTAATAAGTGATTTCAGGTAATCTTCTTTAAAGGCTGGATTATAATCAATAATATCAATCAATCTCAAATCATTTTTATCTATTTCGCCTGTATTTATGTTTTGCTTACCCGATGCTCTAACCCCAAATGATTTGTATAGTGGATTTGATTCATATTCTGCCAATACTTCTTTTGGAGCATCAATTGTTAAAAGACCATACTCTTTTGTATCTAGATGTATATTAGCTTTTGTCTTGCCACCAGCATCAATAATAACTCCATAAAAATAAAACTCGGCTTCGGCCCATACTTCTTCAGTCCTTTGAAATTTTGTATCCTTATTTATTACAACCAAAGAACTATTGGGGACTGATGTTGAAATATAAAATTCATAATTCTGTTTTTGTGCTTCTTCTTGAAAAAACTCAAATGCTTTAGCTGTTTTAGCTTCTAAAAAATCTATTGAATTATCATTCTGAACCTGAAAAAGAACCGCATTAAAACCCAGTATAGCTTGTAATGATGTCTTTATTATGTGTTTAACTGATCCTTTTTCAATATTATAACTTATTATTGGTCTTTCCTTTTTATTATTTGGAAATAATAAGTCTTCAGCATTCTTAAGAATATCGATAATATTATTGATATCGTAGTTCTCAGGAGTAATTTCAATATTACCTTGAAACCCCTTAATAATTATTTCTATTTGTCCAACTTTATTCATATAAAATAAAATATAATCTAAACCTCAACAGATAATTTAATATGTATTGATGAAGCAAAATCCTTTATTAAATCCCAGTTATTTTCATTTTCAAAATAATTCCCTGTTACAATTATCGAAGCACCGTTTTCAACTTTTTCTTTTGCAGTTTTTGGACTTCTGATTCCGCCGCCAACAATAACAGGAATTGAACATTGAGAAGTTACAGCTTTTATCATCTCATTTGGAATTGAATTATCAGCACCACTCCCAGCTTCCAGATAAATAAATTTCATTCCAAGATATTCCGATGCAAGTGCTGTTGCAGCTGCAATATCAGGCTTGTTTCTTGGGATTGGTAAACTTCCGCTCATATAAACTGCTGTGGTTGTTGAACCCGATTCAACCAATATATAAGCGGTTGAGATTGGCTCAATTCCCGATTTTTTAATAGATGGTGCTGCAAGAACATGCTTGCCGATTAAATGTTCAGGATTCCTTCCACTTACTACTGAAAGAAATAAAATTGCATCTGCAAAAGATGAAACCTGAGTAATGCTGCCAGGGAAAATGATCACCGGTAAGTTTGTATTGATCTTTACTTTTTCAACAAAAGACTTAAAATTACCATTAATCATCAAACTTCCGCCAACTAAGAAACCATCAACTCCAGATTTTTCACAGTGTTTTAAAAATACACCTAATCTGTCTTCTGACAGTTTATCGGGATCAAGGAGAATTAAATAGGCAGCTCCTTTTTCTTTAATGGTATTAAGTAGTTGATTGTATATCTTCATAATTTATGATTTAATACTGCATCAATATATAAATATTAGAATAGACATAAAAGAAAAACAATGCAAGCGTGTCGTCTAAAAATTAAATACCAACTCTGATATTTGAAATTATTGGGAAATAAAAATTTGGCGTTGAAGGAATATAATTGATTTTAGCTTCTATAATAAAAGAAAAATTCGTCATCGGCTTTATTTCAACTCCTAATCCGACTGAAGTTTCAAATAATGCTTTGCTATCTGCATATTTAATTCCCGGAAGACTAGGCCGTGTTCCTTCATTCAGACCTTCTAGATAATAATAACCGCTTTGAAAAAAATTAATACCAACATCCGCATCCAGAATTGTTCTGACTATTTTATCTGATTTTGGTTTCAATCTTCCGCCAACTTTGATAAGAAATGACTTTAGATTATCCCCATCTGAAACAATCGGAACAGTTATACCTGCCACGGCAGGAACAATAAAACTGAAGCTTTTTGGAGCAAATATTCTTGATTGATAAATAAAGGATGTTTTGGCTTCTACAATTTCGGAAATTTTATAAAAAACAGTCCCGCAGAGCTGCCAGCCATTATTGGTATGCTTGAACGCATTAAAATTATCAAATGAAGTTAAATAACCGCCGCCAACCTCTAAGAAAATCTGAGCTCTGACAGGATAAGCAGCAACAAAAAGAAGAGATAAGAAAATAAAAAATATTCTTTTCATAATTCACCTCTTTTTACTGACGTGAAATATAATGAATGCCTGCGATTGTTTTAGCGTCATTAATTCTACCTGAGATAATCATTTTCTCAATTTCTCCGAGAGTTAATTCAAGTATTTCCATTCCTTGTTCACCCTCTTCACGATGATGATTACCTGGTTTTAATCCTTTAGCAGAATAGATATGAAGAATTTCTGTGCAATATCCGGGAGCAGTATAAATTTCACCAATTTTTTTTATTTCTTCTGCTGAATAACCTGTTTCTTCTTCAAGCTCTCTGATTGCACACTTAAGTGGATCTTCTCCTTTTTCAAGTTTACCGGCTGGTAATTCAATTAAAGTAGTTTGTAATGGATATCGAAATTGTTTTACAAGAATAATCTTACCATCATCTTTGATTGGAATAACAACTGCTCCGCCGGGATGAACAGCAACTTCTCTTATTCCGATATTACCGCTATCGTATTGTATTTCGTCAACCTGATGATCGAATACTTTTCCTTTATAAAGAATTTGCGATTTGATTAATTTGAAGTTCATAACCTTTTAATAATATCATTGCAAAAAATAAAATAACAAATCAATCTGTTGAATGATTGATCATTTCAAAAAGCGAAATCGCAATGATAGAAAATCAGCTCCTGTATTTTGCATCATAATATGGAACAAGTTCACTGCCTAAAAATTTTATTAGTGCGGCTATAACTCCAAGATCATCAAGATAACCAACAAGTGGAGCTATATCAGGAATCGCATCAATTGGTGAAATGAAATAAACCAATCCCATTACTACAATTGCTTTTCGATGCCAGCTAACAAAGGGATCTCTCATATAATTATAGAGTGCCATAATATCTTTAGCAAAGGAAATTTTCTTTCCTACCCGTTGAACTTTATTCCACAAATTCTCTTCAACATAAACCGTCTGCTCGCGGTAATCTTCTTCAATTTCCTGTTCAGTTTTACCGCCGGTTCTGAATGCCCCAAGATCTCCAAGATTTTCAAATATCTCATCATCCGGTGCAACAATTTCAAAGTCTCTTTCTTTCATAACTACTCCTGTTTTTGATGCGATTTAAACCAATCAAATACTGTATTCCACCACAATTTTGCATTTTGTGGTTTACTAACAAAATGAGTTTCATCCGGGAAATATAAAAATTTACTTTCAATCCCTAATCTCTGTAAAGTTGTAAAAGCCTGAAAAGCTTGTTCTTCTGATAATCTGAAATCATAAGCACTGTGCACAATTAACATCGGTGTTTTAAAATTATCTGCATAACGATGCGGTGACCATTTTTCATAAGCTTCACGATTTTCCCACGGAGTTCCGCCCACCTCCCAATTGGGAAACCAAAGTTCTTCTGTTGTTCCCCACATACTTTCAAGATTAAAAGTTCCATTATGACAGAACAAAGCTTTGAATCTATCAGTGTGTCCTTCAATCCAGTTTATCATATATCCGCCGTAAGATGCACCTGATGCAAAAGTATTTTTCGGATCAATGAATGAAAAATTCTTTATTGCATAATCATAAGAATTCATTAAATCAGTATAAACTTTACCTCCCCAATCTTTAGAAATCTCGTCAGTAAATTTTTGTCCGTATCCGGTTGAACCGCGCGGATTCGGTGCCACAACTACATAACCTGCACCAGCAAACATTTGAAGATTCCATCTGTAGTGAAAATTATCTTCCCAGGCACCTTGCGGACCGCCGTGAATTAAAAACATCATCGGATATTTTTTGTTTGGATCAAAAAACGGCGGCTTAACTAAAATTGATTGAACTTTATCGCCATTTGCTCCTTCACACCAGAATGTTTCAATAGGATTCATTTCAAGTTTTGATAGAACTTCTTCGTTAGTAAATGTAATTCTCTTTAAAGTATTTTTTCCATCTGTGCTGATTGAAAATATTTCAGCAGGCAAATCGGTTCTTTGTTTCAGAAAGTATAAAGTCTTTCCATCTTTAGATAGTTGAATACTTGTGTTATAATTTTCTTTATGCAGCATCTCCGGTTTATTTGAATCGATATCAATCTTATAAATTGAATTGTAAATCTGATAAGGAGACAAAAAATAAATTGTTTTTGAATCAAGAGACCAAACAAATTCTGTGACTGAATTCTGAAAATCTTCAGTAAGATTTTTTATCTCACCGGTTTTGCGGTTGTATAAAATCAAATCAAGTTTATCAGCTTCAAATCCTGCTCGTTTCATCGATGTCCACGCAATCCAATTTCCATCCGGAGAATAAACTGGTTGACAATCAACACCCTTGCTTTTTGAAATGACTTTTGCATCTTGTAATGAATGCAAGTCTAAAAGATAGATTTCAACATTTGTGCTTATTGCTGTTGTAAATTCAGGATTCAAAGCATAAGCAACTTCATTCATATCAGGAGAAAAATTAAAATCATTAGTTGAGCCAAGTGCCGGTGGGGGAACATCTTCTTTATTTCCTTCAGTCAGATCATTAAAGTTTCCGGAATCAAGATCAAGTAAAAATAAATGGCTTCGTTTTTCTCCCCGCCAGGCATTCCAATGCCGGAACATCAATTCAGTAAATATTTGAGCTTTAACCTTGCTTTCATCCTTTGCTTTATCTTTTTGCTCATTACAATCCTGCGTTTTACACTCCGGATAAACGTAAGAAATGAACAAGATTTTCTTTCCGTCAGGTGACCATTTAAAATCAGACGCTTCTGTATAGATGTTTGTTAATTGTTTTTCATTTGATCCATCAAGATTGCATTGCCATATTTGTCCATCACGAGTAAATGCAATAGTTTTTCCATCGGGAGAAAATTTTGGTTCGCTTTCATTCTTTTCAGAATTTTTTATTGCTCTGTTGTTTTTTCCATCAGAATCAATTAAATAAATATCTGTGTTGCCTTTGTTCGCATCAAAAGAGTAAGAAGTTAAAGTATAAGCAATAGTTTTTCCGTCGGCTGAAACATCAAAACTTCCGATTCGTTTCATTGCCCAGAGATCATCTACAGTAATTACTCTTTTTGATTGAGCAAAAGAAGGTGATGAGAGTAAGATTATGACTAAGAGCGAGATAAAATATCTGAATTTTTGCATTGGTTCTCCGATGAGTTCAAATTGATTAATCAAAAATACTGTCTAAAAGATTAAGGGCAAAGTAAAGAATAAGTCAAATTCAATCTTAAATCAGTAATGATTAACTTTGTTACAAAAATTTTACAATAAGTAAGTTTGAATCTGGATTTCTAACATATACGATATTATCGCATAAATGTATGGCTTATTATACGACAATAGCTTATATTTGGGACGCATATGGAACAAATACTATACAGATATAATCCTTGGTGGGAAAGTGAATTCAATCCCAAAGAATTATTTCTTCGACCATTATTAATGAGGAATCTCGAATCGATTCTAGCAAGTAAAGATATTATTTTTTTTACTGGCTTAAGGCGCATTGGAAAAACATCTTTATTAAAAATTATAATCCACTACCTAATCAATAAAAAAGGGATAAATTCTAAAAATATTTTTTATGTTAGCCTTGATGATTACTTGTTAGCAAAAGAGAGTATAGTAAACATAATTGATGAGTTTAGGAAAATTCAGAAGTTAAGGTTTTCTGATAAAATATTTTTATTTCTTGATGAGATTGGATATAAGCAGAATTTTGAAATACAATTAAAAAATATTTACGATACTCAAAACACAAAAATATTCGCTTCAACATCAAACTCATTTCACCTGCGAAGTAAAAGTTCATTTATTACAGGAAGACACAAAACTATCGAAGTTGCACCGTTGGATTTTCAGGAATATCTTTTATTTAAAAACATAAGTATCAGTAAGAAAGAAGGATATTTGCTTGAAAAATACTTTTTAGAGTATCTTTATACAGGCGGCATTCCCGAATTTGTGTTAAGAGGAGAAATTGAATATTTAAAAGAACTGGTTGATGATATAATAATGAAAGATATTGCTGCACAACATAATGTCAGAAGCATAGCTTTGCTTAAAGATTTCTTTTTATTGTTGATGGAAAGAGTTGGGAAGGTTTTTAGCATTAATAAGCTTGCCAATATTTTGAAAATTTCACCCGATACAGCAAAAAGATATTTAGAATTATTTAATTCCAGCTATCTGATTCATTTATTACCTCGTGCTGGCAAGACTAATGAGGTGATTCTCTCAGCAAAAAAAATTTATGCGGCAGACCTTGGTATCAAGACTTTATTTACTGGTTTTAAAGACAAAGGAAATTTATTTGAAAATTATGTTTATCTGAAAATTAAAGATCGAAATCCAGCTTATGTTTATAAAGATGGGACTGAAATTGATTTTTTAACCGAGGATAAAACTTTGATAGAGGTTAAATATAATTCTGAATTGACCAAAGCCCAGTCAAAATTATTTTCTGAATTTAAATCAAAAGATAAAATTATAATTAAGTCATATAATGATCTAAAAAAGATAGAGATAGATTAACTGAATATTTCTTATAGCGTAATTTGATGAAAGAAACACAAAATATTTTACTTCCCGGCGGATTAAAACAATTCAGAATCCTGAAATCAAAGTATAATCTTTCTGCTAAAGATATTTTAATCATTGGATCAAACAGCGAAAAGATTGCAGAAAAAATGATTGAGAACGAAGTAAAGTCAGTGCAAATAATTGTAAATGATTATGATTCGTTGATGAACTCAAGATTAAATTTAGATAAGGATTCTAAAGTTATTGTCAGAATGATGGATTTTGATAATACTGATTTTGGAGATAATGAGTTTGATCTTGTCTATGCCCAGGCATCAATTTCTTTAACAAACAGAAATAAGATTGTAAAGGAAATAAAGAGAATTCTTAAACCTGATGGTAATTTGTGCGTTAGCGAAATTACTGCGTTAAAAAAAGATTATCCTCCTTTTGTAAGAAATATTTTTGATTCATCTGATATTCTTCCTTTGCTAAACGACAATTGTATTGACTATTATAAAGAAAGAAATTTTTCATTATTGTATGAAGAAGATATTTCATCATCGTTAATAAGTTTTTATGAAAATGCTGCATCAACATTGAAGAAGAATTCTGAGAATCTAACCGATAAAGAGAAGAGTTATTACAAAAAACTTTTAAATAAAATCAGTCACGAATCAAATGCATATTTGAAACTTGGTGCAGATAAGTTTATTGGATTAAAGATGTTGATATTGAGGAAAACCATTTAGTGTGTCATTCCCACATAAGTGGGAATCCACCGAATATTAATATTTAGATTCCCGCCTTCGCGGGAATGACTATTGCATATAAAAAAATGAATATTAAAAAAGGCGAAATAGTAGAACTTCAAATTGATAAATATGCTTTTGAAGGAAAAGGAATTGCAAAAGTTTCTAAGAATGAATTGCTTGGATTAAATGATTTAAATGGCAATGAGAAAAATTATGTTGTGTTTGTCCAAGGCTCATATCCTGGTGATAAAGTAAAAGCGAGATTACTAAAGATTAAAAAGAATTTTGCGGAAGCAATAACAACTGAAGTAATCCCACCATCAAAAGATAGAATAAAAGCACGATGTAAATATTTTGGAACTTGCGGCGGATGTAAACAGCAGGATCTTAATTATGAAACTCAGGTGTTTTACAAACAAAAACAGGTTGAAGAGATTTTTAATAAGTTGGGAGGGTTTTCAGATTATAAAATTGAGCCGATCATACCATCTGAAAATGTTTTTTATTACAGAAACAAAATGGAGTTTTCTTTCAGTGATAAAAGATGGTTAACCAAGGAAGAAATTTCTACGGAAGGCAGATTAGCAAGGGATTTTGCACTTGGACTTCATATCCCAAGAATTTATGATAAGGTTCTTGATATAGATGAATGTTTTCTTCAATCAGAAATAAGTAATAACATCTTAAACCTTACAAGAGAGTTTTTTAAAAAACGAAACACTTCAATCTATTCAACAAAAGTTCACACAGGATTTTTGCGCAATCTGGTAATTCGTCATTCATTTCATACAAACGATTTAATGATCAATCTTGTTACATCAGAAGAGAATGATGAATTACTAAATGAATATTCCGATGAGATAAGAAAAACGATTCCTCAAATTACAACGATTATAAATAACATAAATAAAAAATTTGCTGCTGTCGCGGTTGGTGACTATGAAAAAATAATATTTGGTCCAGGATTTATTTATGATAGAATTGGAAAATATAAATTCAGAATAAGTGCAAATTCATTCTTTCAGACGAATACTTTGCAGGCAGAAAAACTATATCAAACTGCTTTAGAATATGCGCAGTTAACCGGGAATGAAATTGTTTATGATCTTTATTCCGGTGCTGGAACAATTGCAATTTATATCTCTGAAAAAGCTAAACAAGTTTATGCTTTTGAATCTGTGGATTCAGCGATTGCAGACGCACACATAAATGAAGAGTTAAATAATATTTCCAATGTAAAATTTTTCTCGGCTGACCTTTATAAATCATTTCTGCCAATAATTGAAAAAAACAAAATTCCAAAAGCCGATATAATTATCCTCGATCCGCCACGAAGCGGAATGCATCAAAATACTGTTAATGATGTTGTAACATTATCACCCAATAAAATTGTTTATGTAAGCTGCAATCCGGCTACTCAGGCCAGAGATATTAAATTGATGGTTGACGCTGATTACAAGCTAATAAAAATAAGACCGGTTGATATGTTTCCGCATACTTATCATATAGAGAATATAGCGTTGCTGATTAAATAAGGTTATAGTTAAATTATACTTTTTCTAATACGCACGCTATTCTCTGATATTACAACAAAGAGATTGCTTTCATTGAGGACATTAATATGCTCTGTGAAAAATTCTTCGACTAACTTTAACTTCTCATCAGATCTAAGACCGTGTAATCTAAGAAGTATTACTCCTTTTAGTATTTTTCTTTGTCTGAAAATCAGTTCGCCAAAATCTTTATCAGAAGTTATAAGAAATGAATTATTTTTATTTGCAAATGCCAATACTTCAGAGTCCGAACATCCGGGCATTGATTCACTAATAGATAGAATGTTTAGATGCAGTTTTCTTAATTCTTGAATAATTGGAACATCAATATTTTCATCTGCAACAAAGTTCATTAAATTCTTTTTTCAGAAGGATAAATAATATCTGCTTTTAATGCTTTTGCTGCGAAAGCTAATGCAGCCTTAATTGCCTCATCGGTTAAATGGGGATGTTCCTGGATTATCTGTTCAACACTTTCTCCTGAAGAGAGTTTTTCTAATATTAGCTCAACAGTAATTCTTGTGCCTGCAATAATTGGCTTTCCCATCATTATTTCCGGGTCCGAGACTATATATCTTTCATTCATAATATTAATCCTTTGTTAGCCTAAATTAGAAAAAAATAAATAATAATTCACTTCATTTTTGTTAAATCGATTTTAATGTAATAAGGATGAGCTCTGTTGATATGTTTCCGCATACTTATCACATTGAAAATGTGGCGTTACTGGTAAATGAAAATATGGAATGAAAAAAATGTGTTTAAAGTAATTGTTACATTTATCTGTATTGAAGTTTACTTGTTTCTTAAAATCAACACAAACTCACCTTTTAAATTTTCTTTTTCAACAATCTTAAAAATGTTGCCGGTATTTCCACGATAGAATTTTTCTTTTTCCTTTGTTAATTCAAATGCAAGCACACAGGGAATGTTTGAACCAAGAATTTTTACAATATCTTCCATTAAGGATTTTAATCTGTAGGGCGTATCCATTAAAACGATTGTTTCTTTTCGCTTTTTAAGATCAAGTAATTGTTTTCTTCTGATATCTTTTTTGGGTGAAAGCCAGCCGTAATAATAAAACTTTTCAAAATTGAGTCCGCTGCCGACTAATGCAGTTAATAAAGAGCTAACTCCCGGAATTGGTATAACATCAATTCTGTTCTGTATTGCAAGATCAACGAGCAAATGCCCTGGATCGGAAAAAAGCGGCGTGCCACAATCAGAAATTAATGCTGCTGATTTTCCTTCAAGCAATTTTAATATTAAATCATTTGCTGCTTCATTTTCTGTGTGTTCATTCAATGAAAACAATTCTTTCTGAATTTTATAATTTGCTAATAATCTTCTTGCTTCTTTAAACTCTTCACAGATGATAAAATCACATTCCTTTAAAATTCTTAAGGCACGCAAAGTTATATCTTCATAATTACCAATTGGAGTTGAAACGATGTATAATTTTGGTTTCATAATCTTATGATTTTTAGAACTTTATCGAATTTGTGTCGAAGCTTTTTTGCCACAAAAACACAAATACACAAAAGAACACTAATTAAAAAAAATTATTTGAAAACTCTGGTTATTTGTGCTTAAATTTAAACATAAATTTTATAATTAAATTCAGGTTTATGAAGCAGCTTACAAATTACTTCATATCTAATTATCTCATCACAAAAAATTATTTTATCTTAAAATAACGGAATTATTATGAAAACCAGATTTTTATTTTTCTTTTTACTGCTATTTACTTTAGCAGTCTTCCCGCAGGAAGAAGGACAAACTTTTCTAGAACTAAAAGACACAGGTGTTGAAGAGTTTATCAAACTCCATCCCGAATATGATGGCAGAGGCACAATAATCATCGTGCTCGATACAGGCGTCGATATGGGAATTGATGGATTATTGAAAACATCTACCGGCGAAACCAAGGTTATCGATGTTCAGGATTTTACCGGACAAGGCGATATGCCGCTTGTTGAAGCTAATTTAACTAGTAAAGATGGGAAAGATGTTTTTGAAAATTCCAGCCAGGGTTATTCCGTATTTGCTAATAAAAGCAAGATGCTGAAAAGTGCTGATGATGTTTATTGGATGTCTGTTTTAAATGAAACTCATCTTATGAATTCCGGTTCAGGTGCACAGGACTTAAACGGAAACGGAGTTAAAGATGATAAATATTATATGGTAACATATAAAACAACTGACGGTTATTGGGTTGTTTACTTTGATACAAACGGGAATGGCAATTTATCTGATGAAAAGCCTTTAAGAAACTACAAAGAAAATTTTGATTCGTTTACAATTGAAAATCAAAAGGGCTTAACACCAATTACAATGGCATTAAATATTTTCCCTGATGAAAAACGGATTTCTTTATTCTTTGACGATGGTTCACACGGAACACATTGTGCCGGAATTGCAGCAGGCTTTAATATTGGTGATGCAGGAATAAATGGTGTAGCACCAGGCGCAAAAGTAATTGGATTAAAGCTAGGCAATAATAATTATCCTGGCGGTGCAACAGTAACTGAAAGCATGAAGAAAGCATATCTTTACGCAGATAAAATTTCAAAAGAGATGAAAGCTCCTTGTATTGTTAGTATGAGCTTTGGCATTGGAAGTGAAATTGAAGCACGCTCCGAAATAGAAAAATTCCTTGCTGATCTGCTTAGTAAAAATCCTTATTTATATGTTTCAACCAGTAACGGTAATGAAGGACCCGGAATTTCAACAGCAGGATTGCCATCATCAAGCAGTTATGTATTCTCATCCGGTGCAGTATTAACCAAGGAAATTGCACGAGATAATTACGGCAATGATCTGCCAAAAGATATTTTATTGCATTTCAGTTCACGAGGCGGAGAAGTAAGTAAACCTGATATTATATCTCCAGGTGCAGCAACATCAACAGTTCCTAACTTTTCTATGGGTGATAGAATGTGGGGAACAAGTATGGCTTGTCCGTATTCATCCGGTGTTATGGCACTTTTATTAAGTGCTGCCGAAAAAGAATTTCCCGGAGTTAAAATACCTTCACAGCTTTTATATAAAATATTAAGAGAAGGTGCTGTTAAATGGGATGATTATACTGTATTGGATCAAGGCGCTGGTTACATAAATGTATTGAATGCCTATGAAATACTGAAAAAATATTTGAAGAATAATGAAATATCAAGATTTGAAACTTATACCGTTTCTTCGTTTGCTCCCAATCAGCCCGATAACAGGTCAAGAAATTTATACATACGCGATGGCTCATTTTTAACCGGTGATGAAGTATTTGCTTTTAATATCAAAAGAGATAACACCATTAAATCAAATAAGTTTTACAGAGTTTACAATCTTAAATCTGATGCTGATTGGTTAAAACTAGTTCAGAAAAAAATCTATATAAGAAATGATCAGTTTGCAACGGTTAATGTTAAAGTTGATAAAGCAAAAGTTAAAGAGCCCGGACTTTACACCGCTCAAATAACTGCTTACAGAGATGATGCAAGCAGAACTCCTGAATTTGATATGATTGCAACTGTTGTAATTCCGTATGAATTCAACTCTACAAATAATTTTAAAATGCAGTGGAAAGATCAGGTCGTTCAGCAGGGAATGGTAAAAAGATATTTTATCAATCTGCCTGCAGGACAAAACAGTATGAAAGTAACTTTAAGCAGAGACGCTTCTTCTAACAAATATGCACGATGCAGATATTTTCTTCATAATAATAACGGAATACAGGTTGATATTTCCGGCGTTCTGTATTCAGTAAATAAAGATGAAAAAGTTGAGAATTATTATTATGATCTTGAACCCGGAGTTTATGAAATAGATATTGACGGATTTTTCCTGGCATCAGACCCATCAACATATAATCTTGCTGTTGAGTTTCTATCTTTACAAACTGTCGATTCAAAAGAAGTATCTTCAACAGATAATAGAATTGAATTAGTTAATTATTTTAACGAAGTAAAATCATATAATATTGATGCTGAAATGTTCGGCTACCAAAGAAAATATAACCTTACTGTTGATGGAAGTAATACATACAAAATGCCTTTCACTTTAAACAAAGGTGAAGCATCAAAAGAATTTTCTTTTGAAATGACAAAAGAAGATTATGGCAAAGTAACCGATTTTGCATTTCAGATTCTTGATGAAAATGGAAAAGCTTTAAGCAAAAGCGGTCTATCTTATAGAATCGGCGGAAATTTAAAAATCGAAATGCCAAAGAATAAAGAGACAGCAGATTTTACACTTGAAATAATCCCTGCATTTACTCATAAGGAATTATCTGCTAATCTAAAAGTAAATGAAATTACTTATCTCCCTGCACCACAAACAGTGAGTGTAAAACATAATGGCAGAGCTGTGCTTACGCTTTACCCAAACAGTATAAAATATATTGATATTGATTTCAGCAAACCGGAACTGACGATTCCGGCAGATGCAGAAGGATATGGAAAAATTTATTTTAAATCGCCAACAACGGAAAAAATTGAATATGAATTACCAATTAACTTTAAATTCTAATAGAGGAGAATAAAATGAGCGAAGACCACGGCGGACAAGTAAAAGGACTTCCGGAAAATGCTTATAAGGAGCTTGGTCCGGGTGAGGTTTACAAACCGTTAATGCCTGCTGATTCAATTCCGCAGGAAATAACCCCCTATTCTGTTATTATGGGATTGCTTATGGCAATTCTGTTTTCTGCGGCTGCTGCTTATCTCGGATTAAAAATCGGGCAGGTGTTTGAAGCTGCAATACCAATTGCAATTATTGCTGTTGGCGTTTCCACTCTGCTTAAGAAAAAAGGATCTCTTGGTCAGAATGTGATTATTCAATCAATTGGTCAAAACTCAGGATTGATAGTTGCAGGAGCTATTTTTACGATACCTGCACTTTATATCTTAAATCTTCAGGCACATTTTTATCAGATATTTCTTGCTTCAGCATTTGGCGGAATTTTAGGAATACTTTTCTTAATTCCATTCAGAAAATATTTTGTTGCAGAAATGCACGGCAAATTCCCATTCCCTGAAGCAACAGCAACTACAGAAATTTTAGTTGCCGGAGAAAAAGGCGGTAAACAAGCTTTAGTGCTTGTCGTAAGCGGGTTGGTTGGCGGTGTGTATGATTTTATTATTGCAACATTTGGATGGTGGAGTGAAGTATTTACAACCAGGGTTGTTGGATTTGGTGAAATGCTTGCCGATAAATTCAAACTTGTATTCAGATTGAATGTTGGTGCTGCTGTAATGGGTCTTGGCTATATAGTCGGATTAAAATACGCTGCAATAATTGCCGCCGGTTCATTTGTATCCTGGTATTTATTAATACCTGTTATTTCATATATCGGAAGTGGATTAACTGAACCTTTTGGAACCGGTGCAACAAAAATAATTTCTGCTATGAGTGCGGAAGAGATTTTCAGACAATATGTTAGACACGTTGGTATTGGCGGAATAGCAATGGCAGGTATTATTGGTATTATCCGTTCGTCAAAAATAATACGTGATGCAATTTCACTCGGCTTCAAAGAAATTTTTCATAAAAAAGACGGTGCTAATCAAACAATAAGAACACAGGTTGATCTTTCGATGAAGATAATTGTAGTCGGATTAATTCTTACTGCCGGTTTACTTTTTATTTTCTTCCATCTTGGTGTTGTTAATAATATTGGCTGGGCATTAACCGGATTATTAATTGTTCTTATAATTTCATTCCTGTTTACAACTGTTGCAGCAAATGCAATTGCAATAGTCGGAACGAACCCTGTCAGTGGTATGACATTGATGACATTGATTCTCTCCTCAATTATTCTTACTTCGGTCGGATTAAAAGGTGAATCAGGAATGATTGCAGCTTTGATAATTGGCGGTGTAGTTTGTACTGCGTTATCGATGGCTGGCGGATTTATTACTGATCTTAAAATTGGTTACTGGCTCGGTTCAACTCCTTTAAAACAGGAGCAGTGGAAATTCCTTGGCGTTTTAGTTTCAGCATTAACCGTTGGATTTGTTATCATGATCTTGAATGAAACATACGGATTTGTTGGAGAAGGTTCACTTGTTGCACCACAGGCAAATGCTATGGCGGCAGTAATTCAACCACTTATGGATCAGCAGCCGGCTCCGTGGACGCTCTATATTGTTGGAGCGATTTTAGCATTAGTTCTTACAATGATTAAAGTTCCTGCACTTGCTTTTGCACTCGGTATGTATATTCCATTGGAATTAAACACACCGCTTTTAGTTGGCGGATTGATTGCGCATTATGTTTCAACACGCAGCAAAGATGAAATGATTAACAACGCAAGAAGAGAAAGAGGAACATTAATTGCTTCTGGTTTTATTGCCGGTGGTGCATTGATGGGTGTTGTAAGTGCAATTTTAAGATGGCAGGGATTTAACTGGGTCAATCCTGAATGGGCGGAATCACATTCAGCAGAATTACTTGGTTTAGTTATGTTTGCAGTAATTTGTGTTTATATGATCTGGGATTCTTTAAGAGGAAAACCGGATACAGAATAAGTTAACTATTTAAGGCTGTTATGGATTTTATAACAGCCTTAGCTTTTTATAAACTATCAGAATTTATAGCCTTGAAATATCTAATAAAACAGATAATCCTTTTAGTAATTATTTCTAACATATTATTGATTTCACAGAACCGGTATAAAATTATCGATGGTAAAAATGTTGAGGTAGATAAATGCGGTTTTCCTATTGATGATTCTTTTCAGGAAAATATTTTATCTCCTGAATATATGGGTTATAGTTACGATAGTTTATTGGTTGATCTGAATAAATGGCGTTTGAGTGAATATGTAAAAATTGATTCAATCGGTTTAAGTGTACAAGGCAGACCGCTGTGGCAGCTAACTGTTTCAAGTGATCCGAATAATGTTTTGGGAAAACGAACTGTTCATATTCATGCAAGAACTCATCCGCAGGAAACTGAAGGGTTTTATGTTACCAGGGAAATCATAAAAATACTTTTTTCTGAAACTGAGTTAGCACAGACTGCGCGCAATAAATGTGTGTTTTATATTATTCCAATGTATAATCCGGATGGAGTCGTTTTAGGTTCACCGAGAAAAAATGCAAATAATGTTGATCTTGAAAGTAACTGGAATACTTTTCCGCATCAGCCGGAGGTTGCTGCTTTAAAAGCAAGATTTACTCAACTTATGGCATCCGAAAATCCAATTGAAGTAATGCTTAATATGCACTCTTCTTCCGATTGTAAAAGATATTTTGTGTATCATCATGAAAACGGAACATCACCCGCTTATGCAATTCTTGAACAAAACTTTATAAACGGAGTCAGATTTTATTATCCAAATGGAATTGAGCCTTTTAATTTTTTTGTTAGCTGGACAGGTGGAACTGCACTACAATATCCGGAAAGCTGGTTCTGGGTAAATCATGGTGAAAATGTTATGGCTCTTACTTATGAAGATATGTATCAGTGTTCTCAAACAGGCAATTTTGATCTCACTGCAAATGCAATTTTAAGAGGTACTCTTGATTATATGAATATCGCAACAGAAATACAAAATACGGAATCAACGCAGCCTGAGGATTTTGTTCTCTACCAAAATTATCCAAACCCGTTTAATCCGGCTACAAAAATCAGTTGGCAATCCCCTGTAAGTTGCTGGCAGACTTTAAAGGTTTTTGATGTGCTTGGAAAAGAAGTTGCAACTCTAATAGATGAATATAGAAACGCCGGAAGTTATGAAGTTGATTTTCAGATTTCAGATAATGGGCATCAATTAACAAGCGGCGTATATTTTTATCAATTAAAGACAGGTGATTTTATACAAACCAGAAAAATGATTTTGCTTCAGTAAGGCGGGCTGATTTTATTTGAAAATATTATGTTTTTAATGACGAATAAAATAATAATGGCTTATATTTTTAATTCTTACTCTCGCTCTTAATCTTAATCTTGCTTATTTTTCCTGCAATAATTTCATAATTACAATGCTTAAATCATTAGAGATAAAAGATTACGCATTAATTGATCATACCGAAATTGATTTCGGTAAAGGGCTCAATATAATTACCGGAGAAACCGGTGCCGGTAAATCAATTCTGATTGATGCAATGAGTCTGCTGCTTGGTGAAAGAGCATCAGTTGAAGTTGTTAGAAAAGGTGCGCAAAAGGCTTTTGTTGAAGGCATCTTTGATGTTGAGATGAATAAAAAAGTTAAAACATTGTTAGATGAAAATGATATTGAATATCAGCCTGATTTAATCATCCGTCGTGAGATTTCATTAAAGGGTTCTAACAGATGTTTTATAAACGATTCGCCTGCTGCGTTAACTTTAATAAAACAGCTTGGCGATTTACTTGTTGATCTTCACGGTCAGCACGAACATCAATCATTACTCCGTGTTGAAAGTCATATAGATTTTCTTGATGAGTTTGCCGGAAATTCTAAATTGATTGAAGACTATCAGGTTCTTTACAAAGAATTAAATAAAAAAATCTACGAGCTAAAGGATTTAAGATCAAAAGAAGAATCAATTAAAGAGAAGAAAGAGATATATGCTTTTCAGATAAAAGAAATTGATTCTGTATCTCCTTCTATTGGCGAAGATGAAGCAATTGTAAATGAACTTAACATTCTTGAAAATTCCGAAAAGCTGTTAGAACTTACTGAAGAAGTTTACACAAAATTATATGACGGAGATCCGTCTGTTATTGATCTGCTGGGTGAAACCAAACATAAGTTAAATCAACTTTCAGTAATAGATAAATCATTTCTCGAATCCGAGGGCGAATGTGATTCTGCTTTAACAATAATTAAAGAGCTTGCTAATTCACTTAGAGCATATAAATCCAAAATTGATGTTGATCCGAAAGAAGTTGAATATAAACGAGAGCGGCTTGGCTCAATAAATATGCTTAAGAAAAAATACGGCGGCTCAATAGAAAAGATTATTGCACTTAGAGAAAAAATCGGAAAGGAATCTGAACTTGCTGAAAATTTTTCCGATGCAATAAACAAAATTCAGGATGAAATTAAAAAATTGAGAACCGATGCAGGAGAAGCAGCTAATAAAATTTCTGTTTCCAGACAAAAATCTGCATTAAAAGTTGAAAGCGAAGTTGTAAAAACACTTAAATTATTAGGCATATCAGATGCATCTTTTAAGGTTAAGATAAATAAGATTGAACCTGATAAAGAGAAAGAAGATTTTCTTTTTTATCAAAACAAAAAATATCTTTATTCGGAAACCGGAATTGATGAAGTTGAGTTTTACATAAGCACAAATGCCGGTGAAGATGTTAAGCCTTTAGCAAAAGTTGCTTCGGGAGGAGAAGTATCCAGAATAATGCTTTCTTTAAAAACCATTCTCGCTAAATCAGATAAACTTCCGGTATTGATATTTGATGAAATAGACACCGGTGTAAGCGGAAGAATTGCTCAAAAAGTAGGTACAGCACTGCGGGACCTTGCATCTTTTCATCAGATAATTGCAATAACACATCTTCCACAAATTGCCGGTATGGCTGATTATCATTATTCAGTTGAGAAAAAACAAATTGATGATCGCACTGTTAGCTCAATAAGAAGGCTTAATGAAAATGAGAGAATAAATGAAGTTGCCAAACTTGTTAGCGGGGAGATTTTAACCAAAGAAAGTATTGAAAGTGCTAAACAATTAATTTTAAACAGACAGCCGTAAAAATTGCATCTGCAAAAATTATTTCTGAATTTTACGATTAAAATTCTGATGGAAAGGAAATTAGTTATGAGAAAATATTTATCGCTGAGTGTTATCTTATTTTATTTCTTCTCAACTTTTTCAATAGCCCAGGTTGGTGTAAAACTAAACAGCTTTACTCCTGAAGAAGTAGGCGGTTATCTCAAACCTCTTTCAACATGGTTTGGAACTTACTTAAACTCCGGAACTTATTACAATGCTGATGTTGATAATATTTTCGGATTTAAATTTAGTTTAATTGGTCTCTGGACTATAATTCCGGAAGACCAGAAATCTTTTAAACCTAATCCACCTACAAATGCAATCGGGGAAATTGAACAAACAGCAACAGTATTTGGAAATCACAGCGGATATTTTTTAAGTAGCCAGGGATTCTATACTTATCCTGCAGGTCTTTCATTAAAAGCTGTTCCGTTGGGTATTTATCAGGCTTCTGCTAGTTTGTTTAATACAGAATTAATGGTCAGGCTTTTCCCCAGATCAAGTTTTGGTGATGTTAAGATCGGTATTTTTGGATTTGGATTGAAACACGAAATAAGCAGCCACATACCTCTTTTACCTCTTGATATTTCTGTGCAGTTCTTATATAATAATTTTTATTTTGAATATGTTGGTAAAAAAACAGAGAATTATACAGTAATTAATTCCAATAATATTGCGTTCAATGTGCATGCAAGTAAAACCCTGGCTGGTATATTTATCGCATACGGAGGTTTACAATTTGAGTCCTCCTCAACTGATCTCAAATATTATTTTGAAGATCAGCATGGACTATATCCCCAGCGCGGGAACAGAATTTATAATGTTGAGATAGACGGAGATAATCATTTCAGATTTACAGTTGGTGCTGCGTTAAAGCTCGGATTTTTTGTAATTAATGCTGATGTGAATCTTACCAAACTAACAACCTTCACAACCGGTCTCTCATTTGATTTTTAGGAGTAAAAGATGAAAAAAATTTATAAACCTTTGATAATTACTTTAGCCTTAATTTCTTTACTACTAAATAGCTGCAATCCTTTTGATGATATCTATCTGACTCTTGCAATGGATAGCAATTTCAATATAACAGCTGCGGGCTCTGATATATCAATTCAAAGAAATTTTTGTTTATCCGATTTTGAGGATTATGAGGATAACAAAAATCATCTTTTGGAAATTCGCTATATATCATCAGCGTATATAACAATTAACTCTACTCAGGGACTTCAGGGAAATAATCTGATACTTACCCTTTACCAAGATGACGGTTCGACAATTCTGTTTAAATATACCGTCCCAACATTTATTGCAGCTAATTACAAAAACAACCCGCTGAAGATTGATCTTACTAAACAGGAAATTGATAATATAAATTTATATCTTAAAAACCCGCGGGAAGATAAGTGCTTTGTTGCAAAACTTGATCTCTCAAGTGTAACCGCATTATCAATGCCTTATAATTTGGAATGCAAGCTGGAATTTTTAACGGAACTTAAAATAGAACCCTAGTTTAATATTTAAATAAATAATCAGAAGATGTTATCTAAAAAAGATTTCATCTTTAAAAAATAATATATTGAGTAATTCAGCAATTTATATTCACATTCCTTTTTGTGATCACAAATGTATTTACTGTGATTTTTATTCGATTATTACAACTGATAATATTCAGTCGTTTCTTTCTGCATTAAAAAAAGAAATTATTTATTACTCTTCTTTATATAATTCTGATAGAAATATTTCCTCTGTTTTCTTTGGAGGCGGCACTCCATCACTTATGGAACCGGATTATATTGCTGAAATTCTTAATTGCATCGAAGATAATTTTAGCTTGGATAACAATGCAGAAATTACTCTTGAAACTAATCCGGGCACAGTTGATATAAAAAGGTTAAAGGCATTTAAAATTGCAGGGATAAACCGGATCAGCATTGGTATCCAGTCATTTAATGAAGATGAACTAAAATTTTTAACCAGAATTCATGACAGTCAGACAGCAATCAAAACCGTAGAAGATGCCGCGATAATTGGTTTTGAAAATATCAGTATTGATTTAATCTTCAATCTGCCAAATCAAACTAAAGAAATCTGGAAAAGAAATCTTCAGACTGCGATTACTCTTCCAATTAAGCATTTATCTGCTTATAGTCTTATTCTGGAAAAAGGAACGATACTTAACAAGATGGTGCTGGATGGAAAAGTTACAATCCAGGATGAAGATTATGATGCTGATCTTTATGAAACAACAATTGATTTTTTATCATCAAAAGGTTTCATTCAATACGAAGTATCTAACTTTGCAAAACCGGGTTATGAGTGTTTACACAATAATGCTTATTGGCATTACAGAGATTATTTGGGATTTGGTCCTTCGGCACACTCATTTATTCAAAATAAAAGATGGTGGAATTTTTCCAGTTTAAAAAAATACATCAGTGAAATTAGCCAAAAGAATCATGCATTAATGAATTTTGAAATACTTAGTAACGATCAGCAGCATGAAGAATATGTGATGCTTGCATTGCGGAGTTCAGGTTTGAATTTGCAAGAATACAATAAAAGATTTTCTGACGAATGGCTTACTAGGAATTATCAATATCTGGAAAACCTGCAAAAAGAAAATTATTTGAAGCTTGATCATTCAAATATTAAGCTTACATCCAAGGGTTATGCTGTTTGTGATGAAATATTAAAAAATATTCTTTAATAATTTGATTAAGATTTAATTTTATAAACAATATTTTATAATTATGCTGAAATTAAAACTACATTGGCAAATTCTTATTGCTTTTATCATTGCGGTTTTATTAGGATTGTTTCTCCCCTACTCTTCGGAGTATGTAAAATGGCTTGGTGATCTTTTTCTGCGCGCTTTAAAAATGATAATTGTTCCTCTGGTCTTTTCATCGATTGTTTCAGGAGTTGTAAATCTCGGCAGTTCAAGCAGTCTGGGAAGATTAGGTGCAAAAACCATGACATACTATATTACCACAAGTCTTGCCGCAATAATAACCGGATTGATACTTGTTGATATTATTCGTCCGGGCATAGGCGCTGATCTCGGATTCAGAATGGAAGTGCACGAATTAACTTCATCAACAGGTTCTCTTAGTGATATAATCCTTAGAATTGTTCCCACAAATCTTTTTGAAGTTTTTGTTAAGGGAGATATGCTTGCAATAATCTTCTTTGCATTGCTTTTCGGATTTTTTATTCCAAGGGTTCCAGAGCAATATTCAACTCCTTTGATAAATTTCTTCAATTCCATTTTTGAAGTAATGATGAAGCTGACATCATTTATCATAAAGTTTGCACCAATAGGAATTTTAGGAATTGTAACGGGGATTGTTGCTGATCAGGCTTCGGATAAAGCTAAACTTATTTCGATGCTTGAACATCTGGGAGTTTATATGTTAACAGTTCTCAGTGGCCTCGCAATCCATATGTTTATCACACTTCCGCTGCTATTAAA
The DNA here is from genome assembly GCA_022708025.1 of Bacteroidota bacterium. Classification (GTDB taxonomy): domain Bacteria; phylum Bacteroidota; class Ignavibacteria; order Ignavibacteriales; family Ignavibacteriaceae; genus IGN3. Next base: position 61,455 of record JAKIZM010000007.1, read on the forward strand.
ATTTATAGGAAAAGTTCGTCCGTTTTCACACTTTAAAGCATTATCCTTGCCGCTTATAACAGCATTCTCAACTTCATCCTCATCTGCAACATTACCATTAACAATAGAAGCAGTTGAAAATAATGTCGGTGTATCAAACAAAATATCAAGTTTAGTACTGCCGCTTGGAGCAACAATTAATATGGATGGTACTGCACTTTACGAATGTATTGCAGCAATGTTTATCGCTCAGGCTTATGGAATCGAATTAAGTTTTATTCAGCAAATGATAGTAGTTGTAACTGCATTACTTGCATCTATTGGTGCTGCTGGAATTCCGATGGCAGGATTAGTAATGATGTCGATTGTATTAACTGCAGTTGGTTTACCTTTAGAAGGTGTTGGTTTAATATTAGCCATTGACAGACCGCTTGATATGTGCAGAACTACTGTTAATGTTTTCAGTGATACTTGCGGAGCGGCAATTATTGCAAAAACAGAGGGTGAAACTCTGAAAGTTTAAAAGTATTTTTACACAACATTTTTTATTGCTTAAGGAGCTGTGCTATGAGAACTATTTTTACAGTTATTTTCTTATTTCTTTCTATAAATGTCTTTTCACAGAATTACCAGAAAATTAATATTTACATCAGCTCTCCTGATGATTTTATCCGATTGGCTGAGGCTGGGATTAGTCTTGAAGGTTCAAAGTTAAGTAAAGAGAATAATCTTGCTTTCTTTGTTGATGATAATGAATTGGTTAAAATTAATTCATTGGGACTTTCATACGAAGTATTGATAGCAGACTGGCAATCCTATTACGATTCAATGCAGAAGCTAAATGAGAAAGAACGGCAAGCTGTTGTTTCGGACAGTAAAAAGGAATTCAATGTTGATGGTTTTGGTTTTGGCTCAATGGGCGGTTATTATACTTATGCTGAAATAGCTGCAAATCTTGATTCAATGTATGCACAATATCCAAATCTTATTACTCAAAAATATTCTATTGGTACAAGCCACGAAAACAGAACAATCTGGGCAGCAAAAATATCTGATAACCCGAATATAAATGAGAATGAACCTGCTGTTGGATTTGATGCATTAATCCACGCAAGAGAACCTCAGTCAATGGCAACGATGATGTATTATATGTGGTACCTGTTACAGAATTATGGAACAAATCCCGAAGTAACATATCTCGTAAACAACAGAGAAATTTATTGTGTGCCTTGTTTCAATCCTGATGGATACGAATATAATCGTATGACAAGTCCTGGCGGCGGCGGTATGTGGAGAAAAAACAGAAGAAACAGCGGCAGCGGTTATTATGGTGTTGATCTTAATCGTAATTTCGGGTACGCGTGGGGCTATGATAATTCCGGTTCAAGTCCTTATCCAAGCGATGAAACTTACCGAGGACCGTTTGCTTTTTCAGAGCCGGAAGTTCAGGCTATCAGGGATTTGGCTATACTTGTAAACTATAAAACGCAGTTTACAATGCACTCTTACGGTGAATATATTTTATATCCCTGGGGATATGTTGATATGGAAACTCCTGATTCACTTACCTATCGCGAATTTGCAGCATTGTTAACTTCCAAAAGCGGATATGAATATGGTTCCGGCGGACAGCTTTTAGGATATAATTCTAATGGCAGTGAAAGAGATTGGATGTACGGCGAGCAAACATTAAAAGGAAAAACTTATGGCTACACTATTGAGATCGGTGATGATTTCTGGCCTTATCAATCACAGATATTTCCGATTGCACAACAGAACCTGAGCACAATGATTTATCAAACTTATCTTGCCGGTGCGTATGTTCAAATGATTGACCCAGGGTATAGTGAACCTTTTATTGATCCGGGTGATAATATTACTATGCATAGTGTGTTCAAAAATATCGGTCTTGCAACAGCACATAACCTTGATTTACAACTTACTTCTTTAAGTCCGTACATAACTATAACATCAGCCACAGCACAATTTGATTCTATCGCAGCGAGAAGTACGGCAACTTTAACAAATCCGCTTGCTTTTTCTGTATTTCCTTCAGCTCCTATTGATGTTATAGCAAAATTATTACTAACTTCAAGTTTTAGTGGTAATGTTGTTAAGAAGGATACAATTAGTTTTATTCTTGGTACACAGATGTTTGTATTTGCAGATTCAACAAATGATCCGTTGATATTATGGGATGTTGCCAGTTCACCTGCTTCAAGTCCGAAATGGGAAGCAACTACTCTTTCATATCACTCTGCCCCAACATCTTTTACTGATAGTAAAAATGGTAACTATGTGAACAATGCCACTGTAACTATGACATTAAAAAATGCTGTTGATCTTTCTGCATATACTAATCCCAAGCTGAAATTCTGGACAAAATATGAAACGGAATCCGGCTGGGACTATTGTCAGGTAAAAGCATCAACCAATAATGGTACAACCTGGATTCCTCTGCAAGGGAAATATACCCATCCCGGATCAGGAAGTTTTCAACCTTCAGGGCAACCATTATATAGCGGAACTCAAAGTACCTGGGTTGAAGAAGAAATGAATCTTGCACCCTATGTAAGCAGCCAATTTAAATTAAGATTTGAATTAAGAAGCGATGTTTCAGTTAACAGAGATGGATGGTATGTTGACGACATTGGAATTTTTTATTATGGAATTATTCCTGTTGAACTTACTTCCTTTACCGCTCAGATAATTGATGACAAAGTTAATTTGAAATGGCATACTGCAACTGAACTGAACAATTCGGGATTTGAAATTCAGAAAAAGAAATCAGATGATAGAAATCAGAATATAGAATGGAGGAAAATCGGATTTGTTAATGGTAAAGGTACAACTACAACCGCTAATGATTATTCTTTTACCGATAACGAAATAACAAACGGAAAATCATATTACAGACTTAAACAAATAGATTTCGATGGAACATTTTCATATTCAAATGAAGTTGGAGTTGATTATAAAGTTCCCGTGTCTTATTCCCTTGAACAGAATTTCCCCAATCCATTTAATCCGGAAACGGAAATTTCTTTTTCACTTGCAAAGTCCGATAATGTAACATTAAAAGTTTATAACATACTTGGGTCAGAGGTTGCAACACTCGTTAACGAATTTCTGGAAGCAGGAAAACATACAATAAAATTTAATGCTTCTGATTTGACTTCGGGTGTATATTTATACACAATTAAATCAGGTAACTTTACAGCAACCCGTAAAATGATACTGATGAAATAAACTGAGCGGTTAAGCGTCTTTGCGTAAGAGAAAAATTTCACGCAGAGACGCTAAGCCGCCAAGAAATTAATTCACATCTTCAACTTTAATATTTATGACATCACTGAATCCGTTTAATTCGGGATAATACATAAGATAACCCTGAGCAGGCATTATTTTATATTCACCCGGAATCTGAGCTTTTATAATGTAAGAGAATTCCATTTTCTTTTGACTGTTGGTCACAAAGAATGCAACCTTTTCATCACGATATTCTCTTTCAGCAAAATGCCAGCGCCAGGGCATATAATCATAAAAATAATCGTAATAAGTATTGTAATTATTTTCACCATCTATAAAATATCTGTCCATTTCTTTTACTACTTCAAATCCGGATGGCAGCATATCTTCGAGTATGAAATAATCAAGATTATCTGATTTTGATTCAACAAATGTTTTAACAAAAATATCCTGTCCGCTTATAACCGTTCCATCAAAATCTTTTTTATAGTAGACTATACGACCGTCTTTATTACCAGTTTCAAGAATATAATATTCTCTTCTTATCATAAAACCATTTTCATTCTTAACAGAAGCGAGATCAGTTGTAAAGTATTCATTTATTCCGGAAAAATACAATGCCCCTTTACCTGATTTTTCAATTCGGATCTTATTTTTCCCTTTTTTTAAAAGATTTCTTTCATCATTGGAAATCTTAATGGTTTTTCCTTCTGCAAACACAGCATCCTTATCTAATTTTGCTGAATAAGCTTCTATATCATTCAAAAAAACTTTAGCAGTATAATCTGGATCAAGTTCTTTTGTGATTTTTAAATAATCCGTTAAAGCAAACAATACAACAGCAGTTTCCTGAGTAGATCGCCACGAGTATCCTTGTCTTTTTTGTATCAGCCATTTAACTGCTTTTTCTATCACCTCAGAATTTCCTTCAATATTTAAAATAGCTTTAACTGCAAACGCGGTCCCCTGTATATTATCACTCTGCCAGTTATAATGCCACTCCTGCCCGCTCCAAAACGCAAACGATTTTTCCTCATTAACCTGCTTATGAAGCTTTGCAACAAGCTGTTTTGCTTTTGCGGTTTCATTCATATTCTTCAATGAGATTGCTAGTAAAGAAAGCGGATAAGACTGCAGATCTTTTCTTAACAGTATATTAATTATCTCAAGATAATTTTCTTTATCATATTTCTGATTTTTTAATACAGTGCTCAAAGAATAGATCATATATGATAGTGTTGTTTCATCAATATCCGGTTTTGCATTTATAATCTGATTTTTAAGATTATCTAATCCGCTCTGATATACATTCTCATTTATATCATATCCGGCTTCTTTAGCAAGACTTAATCCATACATAACATAAGCAGTCATATAAGGCTGGGTTTGATCATTTTTCCACCATCCCCAACCGCCATCCGAATGTTGATTATCGTAAAGACGTTTTAACCCTGCATCAACATATTTGGGAAGCTCTTCAATTGTTTTTGATTTCAAAGGAACTTTAATTTCTTTAAATGTGTTTTGAACAATTATGGTTGGCAGAAATCTGCTCATAGTCTGTTCGACACAACCGTAAGGATAACCAGCAAGATCATCAAGAGATTTTAAAATTGTCCCAGCAATCGACGGAGCTACATTAAACGAAAGTGAAGCTGATCTCAAATCAAAATTATCGGGTAAGCTAAAATCAAATGTTTCATTAACCTTGTCATTAGTATAATTCTTAACAATCGGTTCAACAACCTTAACACCATTTGGTAAAATGGTAACTTTAACTTCCATCGCATCTGATTCTTCATTTGTAAGAGCAGAAGCTCTCAATGTTGCTTCTCCGGTCGGGAAATCAACTTTAACTTTCCAATCAATTCTTAACTCCGAATTAGCGGCAATTTCGACTTCATAAACTTTTTTAATTGTGAATTTTTCTCCCGGGCTGTTTTGATCATTAATTTTTGAACCCAATAACTTCAGTTTATCTGAGCTGAACTCAATTTTTGTTTTCTTCTTGGATGAAAGATAATTATGAACAATAGTTGAGATCACAACTTCATCATCCTGTCTCAGAAAACGGGGAGTTTCCATTCTTACAAGAAGATCTTTTCTGCTGATAAATTTATTTATGTTTTGTCCAACATCAGTTTGTTTTGTAATTCCACGAACGGTTGTCCGCCAGGTGGTTAAATTATCAGGAATATTAAACTGAACTTTTGCTTTTCCGTTTTCATCAGTTACTACGTGTGCTTTCCAAATTAATGCATCAACAAAGTTTGAACGGATATCTGCCTGAATGTAAGGTGATTTATCGCCCGCATCTTTTTGTTTAGACATAACATTGGGTGCAACCATTTCAGTTTGTCCACGTTCATCTCTGCCCAATTCATCAGCAGTTTTTTCATCCAATTGACCGCCGCCAAAACTCTGACTAAACATCCTTTCAATTTGCTGCCATTGCTCTTCGTTGACTGTAATGTTATACTTTTTTTCACCAGCGATTTTAATTTCATCAATTAAAAGCATTCCCCCATATCCAGTAGAAATAAATAACTGATATTTACCGTTTGCAATATTCTTTATATCATAATTACCCAGCGAATCAGCCTTTGTAGTGTAGTAATACTTTTCACCTGTAAGAATTACAAACAGACCATCAGGAATATCTATTTCAGTTTTTATGATAATTTTTCCGAATAATCTTCCTTTATAAGTTTTATCATCCTTCTTATAAGAAAAATAATTTTTATCTATATATGTAGCTGTTCTGCTATAAGTACTAAAGTAACCGTACTGTAATGAATTAGAAACTGACATATAATATCTTTGAGGAGAATAGAAAAATGTTTCTATTGGCTGTGTTTCATCTTCTTTGATCGCATAAATACTTTCATCTATGATACCAAAACTGATTTCTGTATTTTTTACTGGATTACCGAGATAATCCTTTACAGTGATTTCATAATCAGCTTGTTCACCGGGTTTATAAATGGATTTCGAAGGTGTTAGCGTAATATTTAAAAATTTATCTTTCGCAAGAACGCCAATAAGTTTGGTTGTATGATATAACATCCTGTCTCTGATAAAACTTACTGAAATATTAAAACTCGGAACGAACTTTTCAGTTAACTTTTCTCTTATTTCAAAACTGTTCTTTACCGGCTTAAGCTTTTTATAAGAAATAATACTGTTGGTTTCATAGGTAAGCAAAAGTTCCTGATTGGGATCAGGCAGAAAAACATATGCTACTAAAGAATCTCCGTTTTCATAAGCTTCTTTATCTGTAATGATTTCCAATCCCGCATTAGTTCTTTGATAATAATAATCGTCAACATCTCCGATATAGAAGGAACTTGAAGCCGTAATCTCTCTTTCCTTCTCATCAAAAGCTATAACAGTATAACTATAGTAACCGGTTACATCTCTCTTTGGAGAAAATTTCACAATTGTTGAGCCCGCATCATTTGTTTTTGCCCAAATGGTATCTGTATAAGATGTTTTATTTATGTATCTCGAATCCCCTGGATAATAAACAATTACCCTGAAATCGGTTTGAACCGGTTTATCGGAAAAATCTGAAGTATTAACTTTAAGTTTTACTTCTGCTCCCCGCCTAAAGAACCATTTCTCCGGTGACGTTGAAATTGTAAAAGAACCTCTCGTCACAAATATCTCAGAAGAACCATTTATTGCTCTGCGCGAAGCATCAGTAACCTGTGCTATAATAGAATATTGGTAATCACTGGTATTATCGGAGTCAATCTTATAAGATAAAATAAATTTTCCATCTTCATTTAAGGTACCAGATTCCTGATAAATTAATTCTTTCTGATTACTTATATATCTATCCGATTTATAACCTCCATAAAACCAGGACCATTCACTCCAATACCACCAGGGTCTCCAAAAGTATTGTCTATAGATATTTACTTTTACATCAGCATTCTTTACCGGTGAACCGAAATAATAATCTGCAGTAACAGTGGCTGTTAAAATATCACCCTTTGAATACTGCTTTTGATCCGCAGTTACATTTACTTTATACTCCGGTTTCTTATATTCTTCAACGGAAAAAGAACCGTAATATGATTGATCATCTTTCTTTAAGATAATTGAATAATAACCCAGGTCAGCATCTTCTTCCAGAAAAAAACTACCCGATAATGTGCCGAATTCATTTGTTGTAGCTTCACCGGAATATACTTCCTTATCTTTTGGTGATTTAACAGTAACTGTGAACTTCTGTTCAGGAACGTTTAAGAATTCATTCCCTGCTTTACTTCTAAAAATAGCTTTGAAATTTACAGTCTGAGCGGGTCTGTAAACTGGCTGCTGAGTATAAATATATGCTGTCAGATATTCTGTTTGCCCCTGGTTAAAATAAAAATAAGGATCGCTTAACAGTATTTCATCACCTGCATATCCAAATAACTGAATATTTGTATTATCAACAGCTTTAAAATCTGTCAACTTTACATAAATAATTCCATCTTTGTCAGCTTTACCTGAGCCAATTATCTTACCATTTTGTAAAAAATCAAATTTAGCTGAATTATAGAAATTTCCTGTTTTTGTCTCAGCGATATATGCAAGAACTTCCTTTTGGTTACTCTTATATAACATAGCATAGTTAGTAACTACTACAGCACAATAACCAACCTTATCTCCTCTAAGCGCCTGGATAATATAAATTCCGGGCTTTTCAATCTTGCCAACATTAATTTCATTATAACCATATTGAGCTTTTTTTTCTGCTTTAATTTCCCATTCTTTAATAAGTGAGGTGTATTTTAATAATAAAACATTATCCTTTCCCCATATATCAAACGAATAATGATTATAGTTTTGATCAAGAAGGGAGAAAAATTTAACAGGATCGTTAATTTTAAGCAGTTTAAACTGAAATTTTTTACTGATTTCTGCATAAGTATAAAGATTCAGCTTAACAATATCACCAGGTGCATAGGTAGAATTATTTGAAATATAAAAATTATCATTTTCCTCTAAAGGCTGTATTCTTGTTGAACCTCCAATAAATAGAGTTGTAACAAAAACTACCATCAGTAAAAAAATCTCTTTAAAGAATTTTGCTTTCATGTTTTCTCCAATATTTTGAGCTTTTATACAAACATAAAAAATAAAAGTGCCAATTACCGCTCAGCCCAAAGCTAAAACCTCATTATTTAATATATTTTTACATAGTACTAATCGAATAATCGACTAATAAACCATTAAAGTCGAGTAATCTGGAAATTTTTAGGAGCCCCTCAGAATAAAATTAAGTATTGGATGGTTTTTTACTACGGATTAATTTTGAATAAGTAATTCGATATGTTTAACTAATCTGAGGTATTATTGAGATCATTAAAAGGGATATTTTTTGTTCTTATTTTGGTAGCGCTCGTAGGATTTACATTCCTGGTTAATGAGGAAAACGTAAATGAGCCGACTCAAAGTGAAAATATTGTTACCACTGAGAACGAAATTACTGCTGATAGGTCTTTAGTTGAGTTTTTAGATAAAGGTTCAATGAAAGCTAGTTGGTATGGACCAGGTTTTCACGGTAGAAGAACTGCAAATGGTGAACTATTCAACCAGATGGCCTTTACTGCAGCCCATAAATCATTAAAATTTGGCACTTTACTAAAGTTAACAAATACAAAAAACAATAAATCTGTAATAATCAGAATAAATGACAGAGGACCTTATATTGAAGGCAGAGATCTTGATCTTTCAAAAGCTGCAGCACTGGAATTAGGACTAGTAAAAAGAGGTGTTGCCAGAATTAAAGTTGAAGAAATCAAGATTGCCGGATTAGAGGAAAACTCAATGATGTACTAAGAACAAGTCATCATTATTTAAGGAAGTAAGCCCGGTCTAACCGGGTTTTTCTTTTTTAAAGATTAATTCATCACACTTTATATATTAAAATTGAAATACTATTACTCTTATCTTATCTTAGTATAACGAATATGAATATCTTATAAAAATAATTTATAATAGGTGATATAATGTTAAATAAAATAAAAGAATTGTTGGGCAATGAAGCTGGTTCATTGTTATCATATAAAGCAAAGTTTCCTAAAGAACAATTAAATCTGCCGGGACCAGACTTTGTTGACAGAATTTTTGCACAAACCGATAGAAATATTAATGTTTTAAGAAATCTTCAATGGATTTTTAAGACAGGCAGATTATCAGGCACCGGTTATTTATCAATCCTGCCTGTTGATCAGGGTATTGAGCATAGCGGCGGTGCATCCTTTGCTCCGAATCCGGGATGTTTTGATCCGGAAAATATTGTTAAGCTTGCTATTGAAGGCGGTTGTAATGCCGTTGCATCAACACTTGGTGTGCTTGGAATGACAGCAAGAAAATATGCTCATAAAATTCCATACATAGTTAAGATAAATCACAACGAACTGCTAACTTATCCAAATAAATTTGATCAGATAATGTTTGCAAGCGTTGAACAGGCTTATGATATGGGAGCTGCTGCTGTTGGCGCTACAATCTATTTTGGTTCTGAAGAAAGCGGAAAACAGATAGTAGAAGTTAGTCAGGCTTTTCAGTATGCACACGAACTTGGAATGGCAACAGTATTGTGGTGCTATTTAAGAAATCCTGCTTTCAAATCAGATAAGGATTACCATTTATCTGCGGATTTAACCGGACAGGCAAATCATATTGGTGTTACAATCGAAGCAGATATAATTAAACAAAAGCTTCCTGAAAATAACGGCGGATATAATTCACTTAAAAATTTCGGGAAAACCAGCAAGAAAGTTTATACAGATTTAACCACCGATCATCCGATTGATCTTACACGCTATCAGGTAATTAATAATTATATGGGTCGTGCCGGACTGATTAACAGCGGCGGTGCAAGCGGTGAAAATGATTTTGCTGAAGCAGCTAAAACTGCAATTATTAACAAACGTGCCGGCGGAATGGGATTGATCTCAGGTCGTAAAGCATTCCAGCGCCCAATGGCTGACGGAGTTAAGCTATTAAATCTTATTCAGGATGTTTATCTTGAAAAAGAAATAACAGTTGCTTAAACATATTTTCTTTTACAAGATTGTAAAATTAAAAAAACCCAATTTCTTTAAGAGATTGGGTTTTCTTTTAAATAATTTTAAGTCTTAAAACCGTTTATACGGTAAATTGATTATCGAGCAAGAAGATAATCTGCAATCTTTCCTAAATCTTTTACATCTTTATTATTATATGGCGGCATTATAGTGCCGGGATATTTTTCTTTATAATCTTTAAATCTATCTGAGTCCATATATGAATTCGGATTTCTTAAATAATTAATAAGATTATCTCTGCTGCTCCAATTTTGCTTGATAGCTATTAACGGCGGACCAGATTTAGTGCCGGCTAAATCGTTGCCATGGCAAGTAATACATCCGAAAGACTGAAATAATTTTTCGCCTGTTAATTCTGCTGAATCCTGTTCGTTTAAGTTTTGATTATTCATAGAAGAAAAATTTTTAGAAGATTCTTCCTTAGAAGTTATTCTACCTAATAAAAAAAGAATAATAAATAAAAATAAGAACACCGCTACCCAAATTTGTGGTTTAGTCATATTTCATTTTAATAAATTGTTTTCAAAAATATTTAACTGCATTTATTCAATTTCAAAAGAAGCATTTACAACTCCTACAATTTCTTTTTCAATTGAACTTAAATCATTTATGCCATAATCAGAAACTGCATTTGAAAATTTTGGAGTAATCTGTAAAACACCCATTCGTGCATTTCTCATAGGTCCTAATGTCCGGTCTGTTGCTTCAGCAATTTTCTGAGCTCTGATCATAGCATCTTTAGCTGCTTCTGCTTGAATTTCAATTTTCAAATCAGCCATTTTAGTATAATGATATTCCGGCTGCTCAACATTAAAACTTACTCCCTTTTCAATTAAGGAAGTTATATCCAACGAAATATCTTTAATTTTATTTACATCAGTAGATTGAATTTCTATTCGCTGACTATAAACATATCCGATTATTCTTCCGGTTTGATAACCTTGTTCACTCATTTCATAAACCGGATAATTATTAATTGTAAAAAATTCAATTTTATCTTTTGTAAATCCTTTTTGCTCCAGATAAGAAATAAGAATTGGCTTTTGTCTGTTCAATTCAGAAAAGGCTTTTTCGGAAGTTGAAGATTGAACAGAAATTGAGCCTCGTAAGAAACCTAGATCCGATATAATTTCTTTTTTAGCAGAACCAGTTACATTAATTGTTTGATTTGCGCTCTGATTAGACTTCCAGGCATTGGCGAAAACAAAAACACCAATTATAAAACTAACTCCAATAACTATTGCCGGAACAAGCAGATCACTTTTCTTTTCCATATTATTAGTTACCTTACTTATTAAATCAATTAAATTGCGTGGCAACATATCAAAAAACCGATATTTTAACAACATAAATTAAATCTCAAATCCGATATAGGAGACAAAAACAAAGATAATTTAACGGACAAATAATTATTTCTTCAAAATTCTTCCTTATGACTGTCTTTATTGAGCTAAAGGTGATTGTTCATATAACATTTTGAAGTCTTTAATTTAAGATATAGTCAGCTTGGAGAAAGTTATCCCTGAGTTTTGTTCTTATTGTTTTTATTCTGATAATCCCCGGGTGTTGTTTATAATCTTAATGGCTTTGGAGCGAGTCTAACTCTTAGATATGCT
>JAKIZM010000063.1 GCA_022708025.1 Bacteroidota bacterium
TAGAATCTTGAAATTATCTTTAGCAATGAGGAGGCGAAGTTGGTTTGAAGGAATTTGGTCCAGTACAAATCTCTTCAGTTGGCCATTTGTTGCATCAAAAATAAATTTCTAATGACAAATCTGGGATAAACATATTGCTTCCTACACAGGAATATGCCCTTATGAGCAGATTAGCGGAACATCACTGCACAAACCACCAAGATCAAGAATGTGTGGCCCTTCAAAGCTTAGAAAACTTCTTTATCTTGCTGCATTATCTGTAAGAACACATAATAAGAACTTTAAGAAATACTTCCTCCGCAAAGTAGAGGAAGGAAAAAACAAAAGACTAATACTAAACAATATTGAAAACAAACTGTTAAAAATAATTTGTGCTGTTATTAACTCAGGCTGTGCTTATACTGAAAATTATAAATCTATAAATCCAAATAGATTAAATACAGCTTGACAATGTCATAATATTCAGGGTGACATAATTCGACAGGCTTAAGTTGACATTGTTTGACAAGTTAATGATGATAATTACTGATCTGAATAGTGAATGGTAATAACAGCTTTATCATTCCTGTAAACAGATCGAATTGAAGTTTTTCTCAGCTAAATAAATATTCTGATTATAAGTAATACTTTTTAATTATTTTTGTTTAGTTAACAAAAATTGTTTTATGATAGAGATAGTAGATCTTCACAAAAGTTTCGGCAACAACAAAGTTTTACAAGGTGTTAATCTTACGATTGATGCCGGAGAAACAATTGTAATTATCGGCAGAAGCGGATGCGGTAAAAGTGTTTTGATAAAACATATCGTTGGATTATTAGAACCTGATTCAGGCTTTGTAAAAGTTGAAGGGAAAATTGTTTCTGATCTTTCATTAAAAGAGCTATATGAATTAAGAAAGAAATTCGGATTTCTTTTCCAAGGCTCTGCACTATTTGATTCAATGACAGTTTTCGAAAATGTTTCACTGCCGCTTGTTGAATCCAAAAATGGATATTCGAAAAGTGAAATAAATAAAATTGTAGATGAAAAATTAGAGCTTGTTGGTTTAAAAGATATTCTTGATTTAAAACCATCAGAACTTTCCGGCGGAATGAAAAAAAGGGTTGCTCTTGCACGCGCATTAGTAACTAATCCAAACTACATTTTATACGATGAACCCACAACGGGACTTGATCCTATTATGTCTGATTCAATAGATCATCTTATTAAAGATCTTGCAGAAAAATTAAAAGTTACCTCAATAGTTGTAACACACGATATGTATAGCGTTAAAAACGTTGCAAAAAAAGTTGCAATGATGTACGAAGGAACTATTTATTTTATTGGTAAGCCTGAAGAGTTGCTTAATTCCCCCGATGGAGTAATTCAGGATTTTATAAGAAGAACTGAAGTTTAATTAAAAGGTTGCTTTTTTATTTGAAATTTTTTCAAAATCCCTAGTATTTGATCCTAATGCTGTTTTTTAATCATTTCTATTATTTTTTTAGGGATTAAAAATCATAACCGGGTAATTAATTATTTGTAAATGTCAAATATTTTTTTACTTTCGCCTTTAAATACCAATCATTTTTTATAAGGAGCAGGTCATGGAATCAATTAAAGAGATTTTAAAAGGACGCGAAATATTTACTGTCCAATCCGGTTCATCTGTAAAAGAGACTGTTAATCAATTGGCTAGCAGAGGCGTTGGACTTGTACCCATTATGAAAGATGATAAACTTATCGGAGTTTTTTCAGAACGCGATTTGGTTAAGCGCGTTATTGCTAAGGAAAAAGATTTAAGCTCTACGTTGGTTGATGATGTTATGACTACAAATCTTATTATTGCAAAGATTGATGAATCAACAGAAGAAGTTCTTGCAAAAATGAAAGAAGCAAAGATCAGGCATATTCTGATAATTGATAATGATAAACTTGCCGGAGTGCTTTCTGTTCGCGATCTTCTGGAGATTGATCTACACCATTGCAGAACAACCGTTGATGTGCTTCATAATTATATTTATTCAAAATAAAAGAATATTATATTTAGAATTATTCCGTTGATTTAACAAAACTATTTTGTATTGTTAAATAGATTTATACATACTCATCCCAACTTTTAACAGGAAGGGTTTCGGGAGAATAATTCTTTAACGCTTTAACAAATCTTTTTGCTATTTGCACATTTGTAAAAAGCGGAATATTTAAATCAACTGCTTTTCGTCTGATAATATAATCGCTGTCCAGTTCAACTTTCTCGGTTGTTTTCGGAATATTGATTACTAAATCAATTTTACCATTTGCCATATAGCTCAGTATTCCGGGCTCAAGATTATCAAGCGGTCGGAACAGAACTTCAATATCAATTCCACCATTCTCTTTATAAAAATCCGAAGTTCCTTTTGTTCCATAAAACTTTAATCCCATATTCTGCAAAGTTTTAAGCTCATCAATAAGTTCGGCTTTATTTTTTGGAGTGCCGGTAGAAAGCAGCACTCCTTTATTTGGAACTTTTTGCCCGATTGCTAACAGACTTTTAAGAAAGGCTTCGTTAAAATCATCTCCAAGACAAGCAACTTCTCCGGTTGAAGACATTTCAACTCCTGTAACAGGGTCTGAGCCTTTTAATCTTGTAAAAGAAAACTGTGAAGCTTTAACACCTACATAATCAAGATCAAAAGAAGATTTATCAATATGAGGAACTTTCTCACCAAGCATTAATCTTGTTGCAATTTCTATGAAATTAATTTTAAGTGTTTTAGAAACAAAGGGAAAACTTCTTGAAGCGCGAAGATTACATTCAATAACTTTTACTTTGTTATCCTTTGCAATATACTGAATATTAAAAGGTCCGGTTATTTTTAATGCGTTTGCAATTTTTTTAGTAATCATTTTTACTTTACGCATTGTTTCAAGATAAGTTCGTTGCGGCGGCAGAACAAGAGTAGCATCTCCGGAGTGCACACCGGCATTTTCAACATGTTCGGATATTGCATAACAAAATAATTCCCCTCCGTTTGCAACTGCATCAACTTCAATTTCGCGTGCATCGGTAATAAATTTACTTATTACAACCGGATGTTGTGTGTTCAGTTCGGTAGCTTTCTTAAGATAAAATTCGAGCTCATCTTCTGTAAGCACAATACTCATTGCTGCACCGCTAAGCACATAGCTTGGTCTGATTAAAACAGGATATCCGACTTTTTCAGCAAAGGATTTTGCTTCTTCTAACTTGGTAACTTCTTTCCATTCGGGTTGATCAACTTCAATTTCATCAAGAATTTTTGAGAACTTATGACGGCTTTCTGCATTATCAATTTCTTCCGGCGAAGTTCCGATAATTTTTATTCCGGCATTATGTAATTTTATTGCCAGATTATTCGGAACCTGTCCACCCATAGAAACAATTACTCCATTTGGATTTTCTTTATCATAAATATCAAGCACTCTTTCAAATGTAAGCTCTTCAAAATAAAGTTTATCACAAATATCATAATCTGTGCTTACTGTTTCAGGGTTACAGTTTATCATAATTGATTTATAACCGCTTTTATTAATCTGATTAACTGCATTTACACAGCACCAGTCAAACTCAACAGATGAACCAATCCGATATGCCCCGCTTCCTAAAACTACTATCTGATCTTTCTCTCCGAGCTGAATATCATCTTCAACTCCGTTATAAGTTAAGTAAAGATAATTTGTCTGTGCGGGAAACTCAGCCGCCATTGTATCGATTTGTTTGACAACAGGAATTACATTTAACGACTTTCGATGTTTCCTTACTTCAAGTTCCGTCGTGTTTGTTGATTGTGCAATCTGATAATCCGAAAATCCTTTTTGTTTTAATTCCTTCATCAAATCATAATCAACAGAGTTCAATTTTTTATCGGAAATTTCTTTTTGCAGATCAATAATATTTTTCATCTTATACAAAAACCACTTTGTGATTTTCGTAAGTTCATGAATTTTCTCAATTGAATATCCCTGCTGAAGTGCCTGAGCAATTGCAAAAATCCTTTTATCCGATGGTTCAGATAATTCTTTATCAAGATTTTCAAACCTCAAACTATTGCCTGTAAATCCGTTCATACCAACATCGAGCATACGAATTGCTTTTTGCAATACTTCTTCAAAATTTCTTCCAAGCGACATCACCTCGCCAACTGATTTCATTTCAGAACCAAGCAGCGTGCTTACCTGTTGAAATTTTTGTAAATCCCAGCGGGGAAATTTTAATGCTACATAATCAAGTGCGGGCTCAAAGTTGGCAGAAGTTTCCTGAGTAATAATATTTGCAACTTCATTTAGTGCATAGCCAATAGCAATTTTTGTTGCAATAAACGCAAGCGGATAACCGGTTGCTTTTGATGCGAGTGCTGAACTGCGGCTTAATCGTGCATTAACTTCTATTATTCTATAATCTTCTGAATTCGGGTTAAGTGCATATTGAATATTACACTCACCGGCAATTTTAAGATGACGGATTAATTTTATTCCAATTGAACGGAGTTTAAAATTCTCATTTGCGGAAAGTGTTTGAACCGGAGCAATTACAACACTATCTCCGGTATGAATTCCCATAGGATCAATATTTTCCATTGAGCAGATAGTAATACAGTTATCGTATTTGTCGCGAACAATTTCATATTCTATTTCTTTCCAGCCGTATAATGATTCTTCAATCAATATCTGATTAGTAAATGAAAATGCTCTTCTTGCTTTTTCAATTAATTCATCCTTGCTATTAACGATTCCCGAACCTAATCCGCCAAGTGCATAAGCAATACGAACCATTACAGGAAAACCTATCTCCTCAGCAGCTTTTACTGCTTCATTAACACTCGTTGCAGTTTTACTTTTCGCAACTTTCAATCCTATTTCTATAACGCGTTCAGCAAATAATAATCTATCTTCAGTATCTTTAATTGTATCAACCGGAGTTCCAAGAACTTTGATATTATATTTTTCTAAAATTCCACTATCATATAAATCAACTCCAACATTCAGTGCTGTTTGTCCGCCAAACTGTAATAAGATAGAATCAGGTTTTTCTTTAATAATTACCTTTTCAACAAATTCAGTTTTAATTGGAACGAAATAAACTTTATCAGCAAAACTTTCTGAGGTTTGAATTGTTGCGATATTAGGATTTATAAGAACGGTTTCAATACCATCTTCTTTAAGTGCTTTTATTGCTTGCGATCCCGAATAATCAAACTCGCCGGCTTGTCCTATTTGCAGTGCTCCGCTGCCAAGTATCAAAACTTTTTTTGGTTTTCCTTTTTTGATCATATAGTTATTTATTATTTAAGTGCTCTGATAAACATATCAAAAATAAATTCGCTGTCATCTGGTCCGGGAGAAGCTTCCGGATGAAACTGAGATGCAAAAAATGGTTTTGATATATGAATGATTCCTTCATTTGTTCCATCACTATCATTTATAAACCACTCGCGCCAATCTTCAGTTAAGGTTTTTGAATCTACTGCATAACCATGATTTTGCGATGTTATATAACAACGCTTTGTTCCAAGTTCATTGCAAGGTTGATTATGACCGCGATGCCCATATTTAAGTTTATAAGTATCTGCGCCTGCAGCCAATGCAAGAATCTGAGAACCCAGACAAATACCTAAAATTGGTTTTTCAAGCTTAAATGCTTTTCTGGTATTTTCAATTGTAGTAACATTTAATTTCGGATCGCCGGGACCATTTGAAATAACAATTCCATTAGCTTCAACTATTGTAAAATCATAATCATAAGGCACGCGTATGACAGTAATGCCTCTTCCAAGAAAAGCTCTTATAATACTGTTCTTCACTCCGCAATCTACAAGAACAATTTTTTGTATGCCAGCTTTATACTCAATTACTTCTTTTACACTAACTTCGGCAACCAGATTAGTTTTATTCGGATCCTGAAAATCAACAGCAGAAGTTTCATCAATAATAATTTTGCCGGACATTGTTCCTTTATCACGCAGCTTTCTGGTAAGCATTCTTGTGTCAATTCCATAAATTCCGGGAATTTTTTCCTCTCTCATCCAATCTGATAATGAACTTTTTGCATTCCAATGCGAATAATTAGGCGAATAATCTGAAACTATTAAAGCTCGGCATTGAATATTATCTGACTCAAAGTTTTTCAGTAAGTTATGTTCGATTTCTTTAGAAGGAATTCCATAATTTCCAATCATTGGAAATGTGCAGACTAAAATTTGTCCGCGATAAGAAGGATCAGTCATTGTTTCAGAATATCCTATCATTCCGGTGTTAAAAACAACTTCACCATTTGTATTCGTTTCATATCCGAAGCTGAAACCTGAAAACTCGCTTCCATCTTCAAGAATAAGTTTTGCTCTATTTTTTTTCTTGTTCATAAATTACTCTGATTATTTTTGCTCTGTTTTACTATTTCTAATAATCTTTATTGGTATTTAAAAAAATAGCCACTCCATAAGTGGCTAAACATTAAACAGATTGGCTTATAAAATAGTTTTTAAGCAATGGCATCATTATTTTTAACTGTAAATATATAATTTTCTTTCAAAAATCTTGCACATAAAAATAATTTCATAGAAAATTTCGGGTTGCGTTTTGGCTCTGACAAATAAAATCAAAATACTTTTTATTGTAAACATCACATTTTTCATTTTTTCATCTTCATTATTATTTAGTCAAACAAATATTGATTCATTAAAAGGCTCACTACCAAAAGTAAAAGGAAATGAAAGGATAAAATTACTTGTAGATATTGGTTTTTCATTACAGTCAGAAAATCCTAAAGAAGCAATAAAATATCTCGATGAAGCAATTGATCTTGCAAAAGGAACCAATCAAAGCTGGAGTTTAGCCGATGCTTATTTTAATAAAGGTGTTGCATTGTGGCATCTTGGCGATATAACAGAGTCAGATCATCAATATGAATTAGCAATCCCGATTTATGAAGAACTTAATGATTCCTTAAGCCTGATAAAAGTATTCAATTCACAAGCGATAAATCAGAATTTAAAAGGCAATGTTGAACAAACCTTTAAAATATTCTTCCAGTCACTTGATTATGCAAGAAAAGTTGGTGACAGAACTACAATTGTAAACTCTCTTGTTAACATCGGAATAACTTATGATAATAACGGCGATTTTAATAACGGTCTGAAATATTACTTCGAAGCATTAAAATTAGCTGAAGAAAATGATAAAGCAACAACCGCATTACTCCAAAGCTATATCGCAGAAATTTATTTGACTCTTAAAGACAATGCGAAAGCTGAGGAATATCTTAAAAAGGCTGTTGAAAATTCACTAATATCTAACGACACAAAAAGCCTTATTTGGGCATATTCCAGTTTGGGTAAACTTGAAATGGAAAAAAGAAACTTTATTCAAGCTGAAAAATATTTTAAAGAGTCTTTATCGCTGGCAGAAAAAACTGATTTTAAACTTGAGATAATCCACTCACTTACTGATCTGGGAAAATACTATTTAACTATAAAAAGGCTTTTGGAAGCTGAAGAATATCTCAAACAAGCATTGGTGTTTGCTAAAGAATTAAATTCGCTTTCTGATCTTAATGTAATCTATGGAGCACTGGCAAACTTATACTTTGATAAGAAAAATTTTAAAGAAGCATTCGAATATCATAAAATTTACAAGACTTTAAGCGATAGCCTTTTTGCTCTATCCAACAATCAACAGATCACAGAGTTAAAAACGAAATACGAATTAAAAAGAATTGAAAATGAATCAGAGCAGCTTAAACATGAAAATGAATTACAAAGAAAAATTATTGTTTCCCAAAGAACTATTGCACTTATAATTTCACTTTTTGCAATTGCATCAATTATTTTTATCTGGGTACTGCTAAGAAGCAGAAATAAAATTCTTAAAACAAAAAATGAGTTATTCTTAAAACACGAAGAAGTAGATATTCAAAGGAAAGAGATAAGCCAGAAGAATGATGAACTTGCTAATCTAAATGCAACAAAAGACAAATACTTTTCAATTATTGCACACGATTTAAGAAATCCGATTGCAGCTTTTGTTAATATATCAGATTTACTTGAACAAGATTTTGACAGATTAACCGATTTAGAGAAAAAGGAAATTATTGCACAGATGAATATTTCATCAAAGAATCTGATAATGCTGCTTGAAAATCTTTTAACCTGGGCACGTATATCAAATAATAAGATCCGTCTCTATCCCGAAGAATTAATCCTTTCAGATGTCATCGAATCGGCAATTACACCATATCTGCAGGCTGCACAAAATAAAAAGATAAATATTGTTACTGCATTTTCTAACCACTTTATTATTACTTCTGATAAATTTATGATTCAGACTATTGTGGGTAATCTGGTTAATAATGCAATTAAGTTTTCAAATTCATTAAGTGAAATAGTTGTTTCGCTAAAAGAAAATAAAGATTCTTATATACTTTCAGTAAAAGATCAGGGTATTGGTATCGAAGAATCCCAATTAAGAAATATCTTTTTACTTGGCGAGACGCAAAGCGGGAGAGGTACGATGGGAGAAAGCGGAACCGGTTTGGGACTTGTGCTTGTTAAAGATCTGGTTGAGCTGTTGAAATGGAAAATTGAAGTTAAAAGTAAAATCAACAGTGGAACTGAATTTTTGATAACAATTCCAATCAACATTAAATACTAACAACCGATTGCTCTTAAAATATAAATTGATATTGATAATCTAATTTCTGATTTTTGCACTACATCATAATAAAAGTAGCTGTATTAAATTTTGATAAATCTAAAACTGTACTTAAAAAATCAATTGATCTTTCTTTTTCCTTTCTCACTATTAATAAATATAGAATACCATATAAACTAACAGAGTAATTATGTCTGTAAAAAAAACTACTGCAACAAAAACGAAAAAACTGCCTAAAACATTTGTGCTTGATACAAATGTAATCCTGCACGATGCTGAATCAATAAATATGTTTCAGGAAAATGATGTCATTGTTCCTTTAACTGTTATTGAGGAACTCGATCAATTCAAACGCGGAAGCCAGGTAATTAATTTGAACGCCCGTCAGTTTGCAAGAACCCTTGATTCAATAACCGGATCTGCTTTATTTAATGGCGGAATTTCAATGGGCAAAGGACGTGGAAAACTGCGTATTGCAATATCAAAAGGAATTTCACCTGCTATCCGTGATGTATTTATTGATGATACACCGGATCATCGTGTGTTAAGCGTTGCATTTGAATGGCAGAATAAATTAAAAAATAAATCTCAGGTTATTCTTGTTACCAAAGATGTTAATCTCAGAATGAAAGCAAAGGCTCTCGGAATTCTGGCTGAAGATTATACTACAGACAGAGTAAAAAGTATTGAAGAGCTTTACAGCGGAAAAGGAATAATCGAAAACTTTGATGATGATGTACTTTTAAGTTTGTTCCATCCGCCTTATGAAGTTAGCGCAGGAAAGCTTTTAAAAAAGTTGAATGGCGAAGCATTACCTAATAAATATTTTATACTGAAAAATCAGCAAAGATCGGTTCTGGCTCATCTGAATTCAACCCGTGAAAAATTAATTAAGATTGATAAAACAACTGTTTACGGAATTACACCAAGAAACGCTGAGCAGACCTTTGCGGTAGATGCATTAATAAATCCGGATATCAGACTTGTTTCATTAACAGGTAAAGCAGGTACAGGTAAAACATTGCTTGCTTTAGCCAGTGCACTTTATGCTAAAAAAAATTACAGACAAATTTTTATCGCACGTCCGATTGTTCCTTTAAGTAATAAAGATATTGGATTCTTACCCGGAGATGTTGAAAGCAAACTTGCACCTTATATGCAGCCTTTGTGGGATAATTTAAAAGTAATTCAGGATCAGTTTCAAGAACACGATAAACAGCATACAGCAATTGATGCTATGATTAAAGAACAGAAACTTGTGATAGAACCTTTATCTTATATAAGAGGCAGGAGCCTGCAAAGAATCTTCTTTATTGTTGATGAAGCACAAAATCTTACGCCTCATGAAATTAAAACAATTATAACCCGGGTTGGTGAAGGATCTAAAATTGTTTTTACAGGAGATATTTATCAGATAGATCATCCGTATCTTGATGGACAATCAAACGGACTTTCGTATCTTATCGATAGATTTAAGGGACAAAAATTATATGCTCACATAAACCTTGAAAAAGGTGAGCGATCTGAATTAGCTGAATTGGCAAGTAATCTTTTATAAAGGAATATTATGAAAAAAGCAAAATTTATTTTAGCCGGTTTTGTTATAGTCATTGCTTTAACCGGATGTTTGCAGGTTGATACAAAAGTAAATCTTAATCAGGATGGAAGCGGAACGATTGAAGAAACCGTTATAATGAAAACTGAATTCCTTAATATGATGAGAGAATTTGTTGCTGCTTTTGACTCTGCCAAGAGTGAAGAATTTAATATGTTTAATGAAGATAGATTAAAAACAAGAGTTTCTGATTTCGGAGAAGGGGTTAAATATGTTTCAGGCGAAAAATTTTCAATTCCCGGCTACGAAGGTTTTAAAGCTCTTTACTCATTTACTGATATTAATAAAATAAGGATTAACCCAAGTCCTGAAGACAAGGTACCTTTTGGAGAAGATGCTGATGAATCGGATGAAACATTTGCAAATAATGATTTTTTTATATTTAAATTTTCTAAAGGGAATCCTGCAACATTAGTTGTTGAATTTCCAAAACCTGAAAATGAAAACGAAGATAATTCAGAGGAAACCTATGAATATGAAGATTCAACTTTTTATGATCAGGAAATGGATAAACTAACGGATGTGTTTAATGGGTTAAAGATTTCAACGATTCTTAACTTTAACAATAACATAAAAGAAACTGATGCCTCTTTTGTTGAAGGAAATACAGTAACATTACTTCAGGTGGATTTTTCTGAGATAACAAAAAATAAAGAAGTGATGAAAAATCTTGAAAAGAAAAAACCCGAAACAATGGAGGAGTTTAAAGAAGCTGTTGGTAATCTTGAAGGTATTAAAATCGAATTTAAAGATAAAATAACAATTAAATTTTAATCAAAAGAAAGGAGTTACTGTGAGTAAACTATTAATATCTTTTTTGTTAATTACTGTTACTGTTTTTGCACAAACAGAAAAACTTGGTAAAGAAATTACATTAAAAGAAAAAACAAGTATTTCAAAAATTTTGGATGCGCCTGAGGAATTTATTGGTAAAGATGTACTTGTGGAAGGTGAAATCCTTGATGTTTGTGCAATGGCTGGCTGCTGGATGGAATTAAAAAGCGATGTCGAAAATCAGAAAATCAAAATAAAAGTTAAAGACGGAGATATTGTATTCCCGGTTGAGGCAAAAGGTAAAACTGCAATTGTTGAGGGAACTGTTTATAAAATAGATCTTACTAAGGAAGAAGCATTAAACTATTATGAACACGTTGCTGAAGAGCAAGGTGTTGCTTTCGATCCGTCAACAGTTACCGGACCAGTAACAATTTATCAGATTAAGGGTCTTGGAGCTGAGATTAATTAACAAAAAAAATTAAATTAATAATCCGGGCTCACTTGAGCCCTTTCTTATTTATATTCTGTTTGTTTTAACCTTTACATTCTCTTAATTAAATTTGATCAAAAAGATTACAAAAGTTTATGCAGGTTTATACTTACTCATGGTTCTGGAAACTTATTTATCGATACGCAAATATTGTTGTATCTGTTTTGCTTGTTTTCTATCTGATACCTTTAGCAGTTAATCTTGATAAAAATTTATTGTTGCTGCTTCCATTTATAATTTCATTGTTTCTGATTTACTTTGTAAACAAATCATACTTTGTGTTTTATAAACTTGTTCCGTACAAAATAAATGCTGATAATGAAAAAATTGTCTGTTCTGATTTTTTCTTCAGAAAGAAAACTATAACCATTTATTATAAAGATATTGAATCTTTAACCGGAGGAATTTTTGAAGCCAGATACAGAGGTTTGATGAAAGTCTGTGATGGAAAAAACAAAATATGTATCGGATTTTTTGATAAGATGATAAATTCCAATAAACTGATTACAATAATTTTAAGTAAGGTTGATAAAAAACTTTATGATAATGTGATCAGTAAGTTAGAAGAAGTAAAACTCAGACGGAGCAAAAAAACAAAATGAAAGTGGCTGTTTTACTTTCCGGTGGAGTTGATAGTTCTGTTGCTCTTCGCCTTTTAAAAGATGAAGGATATGATGTAACTGCATTTTATCTTAAGATCTGGCTGCAGGATGAGTTCTCTTTTCTCGGCGATTGTCCCTGGGAAGAGGACCTTGAATTTGCCCGTGCAGTTTGTAAACAAGCCAATACACCGCTCGAAATTATAAATATGCAGAATGAGTATTGGGAATCTGTTGTTTCTTACACAATTTCAGAAATCAAGGACGGAAGAACACCAAATCCTGATATGTTTTGTAACAGATTAATTAAGTTCGGACAGTTTTTAAATAAAATAGATAACTCATTTGAAAAAGTTGCATCGGGACATTATGCAAAAATTGAAAAACTAAACGAACATTATTTGTTAAAAACTTCTCCCGATCCGATTAAAGATCAAACTTATTTTCTTGCATATTTAACTCAAGATCAATTAAGCAGAGCTTTATTTCCAATCGGCTCATTTACTAAAAAAGAGATAAGAGCTTTAGCGGAAAAATATAATCTGCCAAATATGAAAAGAAAGGACAGTCAGGGAATTTGTTTTTTAGGAAAAATTAAATTCTCTGATTTCATTAAACATCATCTTGGAGAAATTGAAGGTGATATAATTGATGTTGACAGCAATAAAGTAATGGGCAAACATAAAGGATATTATTTTTATACAATAGGTCAGAGATCAGGCTTAAGATTGGGAGGCGGTCCCTGGTTTGTTGTAAAAAAAGATATTCAGAATAACATCATATATATTTCGCGGGAAAATTTAACTGAGCGCGCAAGAAAAACATTTCAGGTTGGTAAGCTCAATTGGATAGCAAAAGATCTGTTAACTGAAAATGATTTGAAGGTAAAAATCAGACACGGCGAAAAATCTTATAAGTGCAAACTTGAAATAAGTAATGATAAAGGATTTGTTACACTCGAAAAAGAAGATCTTGGAATTGCTGCTGGTCAGTTTGCTGTTTTTTATAAAGATGATATTTGTTTAGGCGGCAGTGTTATTCTTGAATAGCTAAAAATGAATTAATTGACTTTTCAGAAAATCTTTCCTTAGACAGCTTTAACAGGTTATAACATTTACTACAGATATAAGCATATCTTATTCCAATAACAGAATCCATTTTTGCCAACCATATTTCTGAAATAGATCTATTACAAAAAGGACAGATTATTTTTAGAGATATTTGTTCAATTTCTTTATTCATTATTAGATATTATTAGGACGAAAAAAAAAGATAAAAGTTTTGAGGATTTGAAAGATACTTTATTCAAAAATATGAAAACCTTTTTTATTCAATTCTGTTTTATTGGAATGAATAAACTTTACTATGTTTTCAACCGGAATAACTTTAGCAATTCCATATCGTATTGATTTATGTTTTTTTACAAATAAATCTCCCTTATAAGGAACCAACGGATTATAAATTGAATGGCCTTTTAATTTTTGCGGATAAATCAGACTCTCTTCTTCTTCGGGAACCCATTGAACTATTCCAATTAATTCAAAATTCGGAACGCCATCACGAATAGCTAATACCGGTCCTCCGCTAAATCCCTGATTAATTACTGCATCAACAAGAAATGAACCATCCCCTTCTTTTTTAGGACAGCTGACAATCGCTTTAGTGATCATCTTATAGTTAATCGGATATCCGAGCAAATAAACAAATGTCCCCCACTCAGCTTCTTTTGCATTACCACGCGGATATTTAAACACCGGATAAAAAACTCTCTGCTGTGATCCATAACTTTTACCAATCAATGCAAGATCATATTCGTTATTTATTGCAAGAATATCAAGCTGGCTTCCCTCAGGAAAACCAGCAACATATATAACTTGTTTATCCTTAATAAGAACCGATTCGAGATATTTTGAATAATTACCATCATCGTTTATTCTGAAGGCATAAATTGTATCTTGAAAAGTAAGTGTATGAGCACAGGTAAGTAGAGCAACATTTCCGCTTTCGGAGTAAACAACAATGCCGGTACCGGATGCAGAATTATCAGCAATTACTTCCCTTTCTGCCTTTTGAGAAAGTTTAATACTCTTTAAATCTTCAACCGTGATGTTTTCTTGTTCGCGAAAAATATATATTTTGTAGAAAGCAGTAGCGTTAATCCGTTGTATCGTTTCACTTATTTTTTTTAATTCTTCAGAAGTAGATTTATATGGAAACTCACTATCATATTTGCCATCAATAAGTGTCGGATAGATCGTATCATAAGAAACCGTTGAGCAGCCCGATACTAAAATAATAAGCATTAATGCTAAAATATTTAAAAAATCCCTGGCCATAAAAACTCAACATAAAATATGAATATTAACCTGATAAAGAAAAACAATAAAATAATCAGTCTTACTTTTAACTTCCAACAATATTGTTATTAAACTACTCTTGGTGTTTAACTTTAAATCCTTTTTTCATCCAGCCTTTTGCAAGTAACAATCCAACAGGTGAAATTATAGCAATGATACCATAAATAAACCACATAGTTTCAGTATTCATTTCAGAAGGCGGAGTATCAGCAGGACAGTATTTCATTAAAAACCATCCCGAATAAATACTTGTTATAACCTTTGTTAAAAACCATGGAAACTGACCGATTCCCATATAAATTCCAGTCATATTCTTTGGTGCAATTTCCGCAACCCATTGTAAAAATCTTGGCTGCCACATTGCTTCTCCAATTGTCATCAATATAAGAAAAGACATAAGAGTATAAAGATTGGGACCGAGAGCCAAAATAAATGTAGGAGTAGCCATTACAAATGTTCCGATAATCATCATAGTATATGTATCTTTTTTTGATGTAAGAGCAGTGACCATCGGAGCTAAAATGAATATAAGAATTGGATTTAAGTTTACAAAAAATTCGAAGTTATCACTCACAAATCCTTCGAAAGCGCGGCTCGTATATAAAGGTAATGTCAGCCAGTTATGGGCAAACAAAGTCTGTACAAAGATCAATATAAAAACGAAATACAGAAATCTCAGATCCTTTAAGGGAAAGTTCTTAATATAATAAGCAATCTTTTCCTTCTTAGACATTTCTGCCATTTCATCTTTCTCTTCTTCTTTCGGTTTTCCTCCGGAATCCTGATTTACTTCCTTAACAGCTTTTTCCATAGCCTTTTTTGTTATTATAAAATAAACGATTCCTATTCCGACTGCTGTTAAAGCTACGTAAACCCAAAAGACTCCTGTTATGCCATAGGCACGTCTTACCGGCGGTGAAATTAAACCCGGAAGAAAACCGCCAAGATTCATTAATGCGTACAGCATTGCATAACCCATCGCTGCTGTTTTTTCGTTTGTTAATTGTTTAACTCCCGCATAACAAGCAGGCTGGTAAATTCCATAACCAAGAATTATCCCGAAAATTCCTATCATTGCATAAAGATGCGCTGAGTTCCATAATCCGGGCACACCTATTTCCGGTGATATAGAAAGAAACACTCTGCCAACCAACATCAGACTCAAAGCAATCAAAAGAGATTTTCGCAATCCGATCCAATCAACTGTTGCACCAAGAAATAACATAGCAATTGTAATCCCTGCTGTCAGTATTCCAACCATTCTTCCTGCATCAACATCATCAAGTTTAATAAAGTCGTTAAAAAATATTGCCAGCAAACCAACAACACCGAAATATGTAAGACCTTCCAAAACGTATGAAAGATTTAAACCAAGCAAAGCGCGTGAAGTATGTGCGAGATCAACAAATGGTTGAGATAAATCCATAATTATGTTTTCGGTAAAGTTATACTCTTCCTTTGACTTAGCTTTGTTTGGTTTTATAATTAAAACGGAAATAAAAGCTATTGGCGGCAGGATAAGAGAAAACAACAGCCAAAGAACAGCGTTAAAGCCTCTTTGAATTGAGGTTCTTGAAGTTGCCAATACAAAAAAGATGTAAAGGATAATTGATAATCCGATGAATACTATTAGAAGGTCGCTCATATATTTCCCGGGATATGTTGTAGTTGATTAATTTCTTTTTGATGGATTTTTCATATGCTAAAATTATATAATTCTGATAAAACTTTTAAAGATTATTTCATATAATTTGAAACAACCGGTCAGGCAAAATCACTTTTTAAAGGAAAAGCTATTATAACTGTTGTACCTTTTCCTATCTGGCTGTTTAAATAAACTGTTCCATCATTCTTTTCAACAAGTTCTTTAGTAAGTAATAACCCGAAGCCGGTACCTTTTTCATAATTTGTTCCTTCAGTAGAGAACTGTTTATCGATTTTAAATAATCTTGCCTGATCTTCAATTGTAATACCGACACCGTTATCTTTTATAAATATTTCTGCTCTATCATCAGCAATTCTGCATCCAATTTTTACAGTTCCGCCAATGTTGCTGTATTTGATCGCATTAGAAATAATATTTCTTACAGCAGATTCAACCATATGTATATCGGCAAAAAGATTTATTTCACATTCGGTTTCTTTAATTATATTTAATTTTTTTTCAGAAATTGAAATTGAATAAATATCCAGAATATGGTTAATAATTAAATTTAAACTAAAATCAGTTTTCTCGATTACAAAATTACCTGTCTGCAATCTTGACCACTCAAGTAAGTTTGTCAGTAAGTAGAATAAATGATTAGCAGTACGGTTTATACTTTGTGCTGATTCTTTTATTTCCTGCTGAGTAAGATCCTCAATATTATTTGCGAGCAGATCAGAAAAGCCAAGCAATGAATTAAAAGGATTACGGAGATCGTGTGAAATAATTGAGAAGAATTTATCCTTTGCTGCATTTCTTTGCTTTAGTTCATCAGAATACTTTTTTAATTTTTCTTCTGCTTCTTTTCTCTCTGATATATCGGTTAATGTTCCGATGATTTTCTTTTTACCGTAAGAGTCTGTTGAAACAAATCCGGTTGAAACAGCCCAGGCAATTGTGCCATCCTTTTTAATTACTCTATGTTCTATACGATATGAACTAATTTTGCCAAGTAATAAATCACTTAAAAGCTCTTTTCTGTTATTAAAATCTTCAATCGGCATTAAATTTTTCCAGCCAAGCTCTTTAACCTCTGATTTTGTATATCCGTAAACTTCTGCTAATAATTCATCAGCTTCAACTTCAGATGTAACAGGGTCAATTTCATAAACTCCGGCATTTGCAGCTTTTATTATCAGTTTATATTTATTCTTAAAATTTTCAATCTCTTTATGAAGCCGGTGGTTTGCAATGCCAAGCTCAATTGCCCTGATAACGTTATTAACATTAAATGGTTTAGAAAAAAATGCAGTTGGATTAATTAATCTTGTTTGTTCAAAGATTTTCTCTTCAAAGGAATCGGACAGCAATACAATCGGCAAGTCAAAAGTATTTTTAATTTTAACAGCAAGATCAACTCCTGAACTATTATCTTTAATATTTGTATCTAATACCAGTATAGAAGGTTTTTTATCTGAAATAAGATTTATTATTTTCTGATCGGGCTTAGTGATTAATACAGTATATTTTTTTGCGGTTAATACTTTTTCAAGTGCTTTTGATGTGTCAATATCAGTAATTGCTATCAGTACTATATCAGGATCCATAAAACTCAATTAACTTAAAACTTAAAAATTTCAGGAATTAATCTAATAAAATATCATTCAATCTGCTTTTAAGATTTAATAATTTTTTAGAATTATATTTCCCTCTGAACTCCAATCCATTCAATCCCTGTAATCCGCCGGTATGAATTGCAACAATTGAAGAACCTGTTGGAAAATAATCCTGTTTGATCAAATCAAATAATCCATAAAACATTTTGCCTGTATAAATCGGTTCAATCGGGATATTATATTTTTTCAAAAAGTTATCACAAAACATGATAAGTTCATCAGTTACTTTTGCATAACCTCCGAAATGATAATCTAACTTTATCTGCCAGTTATTTAACTCCTCAGCATCAACACTTTTTAAAAAAGATTTAATGTTCTGATTAAGAAACTCACCGCCCTTTAACACAGAAAAACCCAATGCAAACGCATTATTATTTAATCCAAAAATCAATCCTGCTAAAGTTCCTCCGGTACCGCAAGCCGAACATACAAAATCAAACTTTATATTTATTGATGATACTATTTCTGAACAGCCTTTAACTGCTAACGAATTCGATCCGCCTTCCGGAATTAAATAAAAATCTCCAAACTTGTTTTTAAATTTATGAATTAACTCAGGATCGTATTTGTTTCTGTAAGCCGTTCTGTTAATGTATTCAAGATACATTCCGTTTCCACTTGCAAATGACAGTGTTGGATTTAATGGTAAATGTTCTTCACCTCTTATTATTCCGATTGTATTAAATCCGAATCTCTTTCCGGCAGCAGCAGTAGCGTGAATGTGGTTTGAAAAAGCTCCGCCAAAAGTTAACAGAGTATTAAAGCCGCGCTTTTTTGCTTCGATAAGATTGTATTTAAGCTTATACCATTTATTTCCTGAAATATAATTATCAGTCAGATCTTCTCTTTTAACAAAAACTCTTATTCGTTTTTGAGTAAAAAGATCGTCGTGAATTTCTATTAATGGAGTATCAGGATTTGAAAAGGTTATTTTATTTGTCTGTTCCAAATAGAAATGAATTGATTCTAATCTTTATCAGAACTAAAAAGTTATCTGATATAAATTAATTTTTACACTAAAAGTTCTTTGATCTTATTCTTTAATTCACTCAATTCAACATCAAATCGTTCGCCTGTTTTTCTGATCTTAACTTCGCATTTGTTTTCTTTTAGTTTCTTCTCTCCAACTACAACCTGAATAGGCATTCCAAGAAGATCTGCATCGTTAAATTTAAATCCGGCAGTTACATCTCGATCATCATAAAGAACTTCAATGCCTTCTGAGTAACATCTGTTATAGATCTCTTCGCAAGCATCAACGATTTCTTTCTTCTTCAAATTCAATCCGATTAAATGAACATGAAACGGAGCAATTACTTTATCCCAAATAATTCCGTTTGCATCATGACTTTGTTCAATAAAACAAGCCATTACACGCTCAACACCGATTCCGTAACTTCCCATTATTATCGGATGTTCTTCCCCTTTTTCATCAGTGAAGAAAGCTTTCATTGAATCTGAATATTTTGTTCCGAGTTTAAATATGTGTCCAAGTTCAATGGCAGGAAAAACTTCAAGATGTCTTTCGCAGTTTGGACATCCTTCTCCGGATTTTACAATTCTGAAATCGGCATATTCAACTGTTGGAATATCGCGTTTAAAATCAATTCCCCCGATATGATAATCATTTTTATTAGCACCGCTGAACATATTATTTGCATCTTTCAAACGATTATCCGCAATTATTCTTCCCTTAAAGCCAACAGGACCAATTGAGCCTGCATCAGCACCCGATATTTCTTTCAGCTCATCAGGATGTGCGGGACGAACAGCACCGCCGAGAACCTTTTCTAATTTTGTTTCATTTACTTCATCATTGCCAAGCATTAAAATCAGAATAGGTTTATCATCAAATATATATACTCTTGATTTGGCACATTGAGTTTCCTCAATCTTTAAGAACTCACAAAGCTCATCAATACTTTTAACATTTGGTGTTGATATTTCATAAACACTTTTGCTTTCATTATCTCTTTCAACAGCATCTACTCTCGATGTAGCTACTTCGACATTTGCCGCATAACCGCAGGATTCACAATAAGCAACAGTATCTTCACCGGCTGATGATTTAACCATAAACTCCTCCGAGCCTGTTCCGCCCATTGCACCGCTTGAAGCACCGACAACAAAATACTTTAATCCGCAGCGATCGAAAATTTTTCTGTAAGCTTTATCGTGCAGTTCATAAGATTTATCCAACCCTTCCCAGCTTATATCAAAACTGTAAGCATCTTTCATCAAGAATTGTCTGCCTCGTATTACTCCGCTTCTTGGTCTTGGTTCGTTTCTGAATTTTGTTTGTATCTGATACCAGATTTGCGGCATATCTTTATAAGACTTAACAACATTTCGGGCGTGGTAGGTCATAATCTCTTCGTGAGTGGGGGCTAAAACATATTCACGATTTTTTATATGGAACATAATATCACCAAAAGCTTCAACACGATTTGTTTCTTCCCAGACTTCTTTCGGATTAAGTGCTGGCAAATGAAATTCCTGTCCGCCGATTGCGTCCATTTCTTCACGGATAATTTCTGATATTTTTCTGATTACTCTGTAGCCAAGTGGAAGAAAAGAATAAATTCCTGCCGAAAGCATTCTAACCATTCCTGATCTTAACATTAAAATGTGGCTTGCAACCACTGCATCATTTGGCACTTCTTTAAGTGTTGGGACAAAATATTTACTTAACCGCATAGTTATTTTCTTAAGATTTTTTGTTTTTGTGAATTTTTGAGGCTAAAAATACTGATTTGATAATGCTTATCAAAGCAGGTCTATTCCTTAGAAATTTTCCAATGTGTGATTCTTAAATCCGAAATAGAAATACAGAAAGGACTATTTAAATATCAAAAAAAGGGATAAATTAGAGAAAAAAATATTCACCAATTGGGTGAAATAAATTTTCAACAATACTTATTCTTCATATGA
>JAKIZM010000107.1 GCA_022708025.1 Bacteroidota bacterium
CAACTGTAAATATTGAATGTTACATTCTGACCTATTATAAGTTTTCCTTCGCCGGTAATAAACCCCTGATGACGTAAATTAATTACAGAATTATTTGCAATAGTTAAAGTTTTTAAATCCGGTATATCAATCTCACCTGTAACTAAATTAGTACCTTCCCAACTTAAATCTTCTGTTAAAGTCTGTTTTCCCCAGGCTATTGTTTGCAATGGATCCCCAATTACATCATTCTGCCAGGCGATATAATTTATACCCTGATAAATAGCATCTACTGCTGAGTAACCCATTGCATACGCAGGATATGTATAACCTTCCCTATAAATACCTGATGCAAATGGTTCATTACTATTCCCACCTCCACCTGAACCGCCCCTTACAATAAAATCTGATAAATGACCGTGATTAGAATGCCATTTACCATAGCTTACAGCATTCGAACTCTCCCAGCTATTAAATATAGCTCCATTTACATAATCAAACTGGAGTTGAGTCCATATATAAGATGAATCCCAGAAAGCATAATATCCGTGGGAGGTGTAACCAATAACGTCATCATCATCATTTACTATGTTATCATACGTATTATCGTAGATATAGTTAAAGCCTAATTCATCTAATCTATCGGCAGCTAAAGGCATTGTTGAATATGTAAGGTTTGGCTTATTATCAAGTATCCATTTTTTCTCACCGCTTTTGTCAGTTGAGGCAATTCTGGCAATTAAATCTATTACATCATCGTAAGTATCACCGTCTAATCGGGAAACTAAATAATTTAAATACCAGCCGCCTGTATTTACAAAATGACCGGATTTAAATCTATAATTCATTGTAACTGGATTATTTAAACCTGAATGGTAATCAACATTTAAATATGGATTAGTATAATATCCTAAAGGATGGTGATAAGAAGTATTATACAAAGTTAAAATATCACGTTCATCTGGCTGATTCATAAGACTCAACAATGCACAAACTGCAGCACTTACCCGATGCGAATAATCAGAAGAATCTCTTGCTAACCGGTATGGAAGCCCTTTTATTAGGACTATATATTTGACAGATTCAGCAAGACCATTTTCAGCCATATAATTTTTGATCGGATCTTCGATATAATCCTTATAATATAACCAGTGTGCTTTACCTTGTGGTGGCTGGGGGCGCCAGCTTAGAATTACTTCACCATCCTCTGCAAGATAATTATAAAAGTTATTACTATCACGATACCAATTAACAAGATAAGCTCCACCATCCTGACCATAATCAACAGAAAGTGGAAGATCAGTTAACGGACATAGATTTATCGCTGGAATATTTCTTGCTTGTTGATAATAACCTGCAACAAGTTCTGAAGAGTCAACATTAGCATTATAAACCACAAGAATTTCAGAAGGAAGTGGAAGATTTGCAAAAGTTTCATCTTGCTCAAGCATAAATTCAGGATTGGGATTCTCGTCATCTTCAAGTTGAGCAAAAATTGTTGAGCTTAAAATCAGAAGTAATGATGTAAAAAAAATATTTTTCATTGCACACCTCATTTTATTTAATTATTGTTAGTTTTTTAACAGCGGTGTGTCCGCTGGTTGTTAACAGCCTGTAAAAGTATATACCTGAGTTTAATTCTCCTCCTTTCAATTTTATAGTATAATGCCCTGGCTGTTTCTTTTCATTTACTAATTCTTTAATCTTGCTTCCAGTTATATCGTATAATGAAATATTTACTAACGTTTCTTCCGGTATTCTGTAATCAATATTTGTTTCCGGATTAAAAGGATTGGGATAATTCTGAGAGAGGTAAAAATCAGTTAGAGTGCCTGCTTCAACTTCTACTATATTTGAATATTCAAAACTTCCATCGAAATCTATCTGCTTCAATCTGTATTGGTATTTACCTGCAGTTATAGTTTTATCAATAAAAGAATAAAACTGTATTTCAGTAGTAGTTCCTTTTCCTCCAACAAACCCAATTACTTCCCAATCTTCATTCGTATTCTTACCTCTTGCCTCTAACTTCTCGCTTCTCTCAATCTCAAACCCCAGATTATTTATCTCAGTTGCTGTTATCCAGCTAAGTAAAACATTGTTACCGTTTATCTCAGCCGAAAAAGATTCAAGTTCAACAGGCGTGGTTCGTCCTGCAGCTCTATATACTCCGTCTAAATGATTTCCTGACCAAATATAACCACTTGGGTCAATCGCAAGCCAATATGCCCCTTGTCCAGGTAATCCATAATTCAACCATGAAGTGCCATTATTAGTTGAAAGAAATACATAACCCACTGATGCATAAAGATCATTATTCTTATCTAGTACAAAATCAAATGGATGGGAAAGACCAGAAAAAGTATTTGTATTAAACCAGGTATCTCCATTATTTGTTGTTTTATAAATTCCAAAGGTTCCTAAGCCAGGGTCATAACACCCTACCAAGACAGAACCATCTCTTAAATAAACCATTGCTTGTTCAACACTAAGAAATGTATGTCTTTCCCAGTTCAATCCTAAATCTGTTGAGCGATATATACCGAACCACGAAGCAGTTGCATTTCCAAAAAACATATACCCGTTTGTGTTTATTCCTATATCAATGGCTAAATAATTAGTAAAATTTGTGCTTTGCCAAGTCACACCATTATCTGTTGACCTGTAAACCCCATAATAATTACTTACATAGATAATACCGCCCGGCTCATTGGGGATTATTGTTACATCATAAAAATCATTAACAGGTTTGCTGTTTAATGTATCTGCAATTTTTGCCCAGTACCCACCACCATCCGTTGATTTATATAATCCACAGCCAGTATTTGATGCTCCGGTTGCAGCCATATATATATTCCCATCATAGTCTATGAAAAACTTATTAACATTTTGAATTATCAATCCATTATTTTGAAATATCCAGTCAGTACCATTATTAGTAGTTTTAAATACTCCTCCCTCAGAACCTATGTAAACATATCCACTGTCATCTATTACAATATCATATATTTCTTCACCAGCTAAGCCCATAAATTCCCACTGCGGGGTTTGTGGAAAAATATTTGCAGAAAATAATATTGTAACTAATAAAATATACCTTCTCATATTTAACATCCTTATTATTTTAAAAACATTATTTTTTTAACAGCGGTGTATCCACTGGTTGTTAACAGCCTGTAAAAGTATATACCTGAGTTTAATTCTCCTCCTTTCAATTTTATAGTATAATGCCCCGGCTGTTTCTTTTCATTTACTAATTCTTTAATCTTGCTTCCTGTTATATCGTATAATGAAATATTTACTAACGTTTCTTCCGGTATTCTGTAATCTATTTTAGTTTCCGGATTGAACGGGTTGGGATAATTTTGTGAAAGATAGAAATCAAGATTGTCTATATAATTAACTTCTATCTCGTTACTGTATTCATATTGACCATTGTAGTCAATTTGTTTTAAACGATATTTATATTTACCAAATTGCAATAACTCATCATCGTAGAAGTAATAATTTATTGACGTAGAAGTTCCAGCCCCATTAATAAATGCTAAATTTGTCCAATCAATTTTACCCTCTTTTTTTCTTTGAACAAAAAATCCTTGATTGTTGGTTTCTGTAACAGTAATCCATTTCAGTGTAACAATATTTCCTTTAAGTTCCGAAATAAAGCTGATTAACTCAACCGGCACATTTTTATCAAAATATTTTAATACCATGCCTAATTCACCAACAGCAAAACCAAAACCTGCTCCGAGTAAACTGACCCCATTTATTCTTATTCCGTTTAATTCAATAAATTCCTCCCAATCTTCCCCAGAATTTATCGAGCGATATGTTGTAAAGCCTGAAACGAAGATTATATCATCATAATGACTTAATCTTGCAGCTATGCTAAATCCAGTTATACCTGGAATTACATTCCAATTAATACCTCCATCTATAGATTTATATAGTATATTACTTTCAACAATAATCCCATTTAAAAAATTTTGAAAATATATATCTCGACTAAAACCAATATTTATATTACTTTGATGAACCCAATTATTACCACCATTAGTAGTTTTATAAGGTCTTGCATTAGAGTTAGCAGTCCATCCAATTAATGAATCCACAAAATAAACACTTGAAAAAATAACCGAGATACCTGCATTCAATTGTGCAAACCAGTTTTCACCTGAATCTGTAGTTTTAAGTATTCCACCTCTTGTTGTTACTGCCCAGCCGGTTGTTGGGTTTATAAAATAAATTTTATTTATCAAACCAATTGTATCTGTAAGTCCTGTTCTGTTTACAATATACCAACTTTCACCTGCATCGGTCGTTTTTACTATCCTGCAAGGTGCACTTCCTGCAAAACCTGTTAAGCTGTCTATAAAAGTTACGCAAGTTAATGTGGAACTAAGAAGATTCCGGGGAAAGTTCGGCAATCCAAACCAGCTATAACCACCATCTGTAGTTTTATAAACTGGTCCGCCTATGTATCTTCCATCTGCTGCATAACCTGTTAATTCATCTGTAAAATAAACATCTACAAGATTTGCGTTAAAGAACATTCCTTTCCAGTTATCATAACCTTCTGTGGTCTTGTTTATCATCAAGTTGCTTCCTACTGAGTAACCCACATCATCGGGCAAAAGGGCAAGTTCCCACTCACTTAAATTTGGTGATGCCGGAGTAAACCAGCTTAATCCCTTGTTGGTTGTTTTTCTTATTCCCCA
>JAKIZM010000064.1 GCA_022708025.1 Bacteroidota bacterium
CAAAATGTTATATGAACAATCCCATTTAGCTCAATAAAGACAGTCATAAGGAAGAATTTTTAAGAAATAATTATTTGTCCGTTAAATTATCTTTGTTTTTATGTCCTATATCGGATTTGAGATTTATTAATTGCTTGTTTTAATTTGCCGGTTAATTTTTTATATTGTTTTACAAATCGGTTATATCTAATCTGAAATACATAATTATGAAAATATATCTGGCTTTAGCAATAATCTTTATTTCGTTTGTAGTATTTGCGTACTCTGGTTTATTTGATCACGAGTTGTTGGGCGGAACACAATTAAATGGCAATGGCTGTGTTTGTCATACAACTGAGATTGATACTTCAGTTGCAGTTTG
Organism: Bacteroidota bacterium; assembly: GCA_022708025.1. Taxonomy (GTDB): domain Bacteria; phylum Bacteroidota; class Ignavibacteria; order Ignavibacteriales; family Ignavibacteriaceae; genus IGN3. The sequence goes on from JAKIZM010000064.1 coordinate 362, forward strand.
GATTGAAGGACCTGATACATTGATGACTGGTGAGGTTGGTTTGTATAAAATGTTTCTTGCTAAAGGTCCCGCTGAAGCAGGCGGATATAATGTTGCTGGAAGATTTGGTATAATGTCTTTGGTGGATTCGTTTTCTGTTTGGGATGATAGAGCACCAAACGAATTAACTCAGGCTTTTCCACTTGTTTTTCCAACACCTCAGGATACAATTTACTGGGCTTTCGCCTATACTGCACCTGATTCAGTTTTAACTGATACGCTTTATTCTTGTGGCTTAAGTATTGTTTATGATTCGATTCCGGATGCCCGCGACCGATGGAATTTTGGTCCTAAGTTTCCGGTAACTGTTATTCAAAGTCCGGTTCCTGTTGAACTTGTTTCTTTTAATTTATTAGTTACAGATAATGATGTTACTTTAACCTGGGCAACTGCGACCGAAACAAATAATGCTGGTTTTGAAATCGAAAGAAATAAAAAGTTAGACGTAAGAAGTGAGGCTTGGCAAAGTATTGGATTTATTGCCGGCACTGGAACTATTACAAAACCTCATACTTATTCTTATATAGATAAAAACCTTTCTGCAGGTAATTATCAATACAGATTAAAACAAATCGATCTTGACGGAACGTTTCAATATTCAAAAACTATTGAAGCTGAAATTTTATCACCAAATGAATTTGTATTGGAACAGAATTATCCTAATCCTTTTAATCCTGTAACAAAAATTCGTTATTCAATTCCAACCCCTCCTTCATCCTCCCCTTTAACAAAGGGGAGGAACGAGGTGGGGTTCGTAACATTGAAAGTATATGACATACTCGGAAATGAAGTCGCAACATTAGTCAATGAATACAAACCTGCCGGAACTTATGAAGTTGAGTTTCAGTCATCAGTCAACAGTCATCAGTTGGCAAGCGGAGTTTATTACTATCAATTAAAAGCAGGCGAGTATGTCCAAACAAAAAAGATGATTTATTTAAAATAATGCCATTTGTCATTTAAGACATTGAACTTAAATTACAATTTATATTAAAACGAAGTGGAAAAATTTAAGTTGTAAACAGGAGAATTATCCGGCATCTTTTGTAAATCCAGATAAACATTCCAGCTTAATTCCTGTTCAAGATTCTTGTTGTATTTTGAAACCAATCTAACTGCATTTATAGCGCTCACAACACGGTTAAGCAGCATAGCTCCAACAACAAATCTCAAATCATTGAATGTTTGTTCAGATGATACCCACATACTTCTGTATGCTTTTCTGTCTGCAGATGAGTTCCATTTCCAGAAGTATTTTTCAGTGTTGTACATCTGACCGTAATTTCTTTCGAAAGCTTTATCATTATTGTATTGTTCAATATTTAAATATTCGCCAATAGTCGCATAATAGTCATCATCTTTACCATCTGTGGAAATTCCTGCATTAGCCTGTGCAAAAGAAATATAACGGTCTTTTTGCCAGTTGCCATAAACATTCATTCCGATATAAGTACCCCAGAATACACCTTCGGCAATAGTAAAATAAACCCCTGTATCATAATCGCCAGCATAAAGTTCACCCATTCCAGGAAGCAATAAAGAATAAATAATTGCTAAACCCGGACTTTTCTTTTTCTTAGCTTCATCGCTAAATACTGAATTAAATTCGTTATCAGAATCTTGGAGTTGAGTAATTACATCATTTTTAAGTTCGTAAAATGATTTTTGTTCTGATTGTGCAGAAATCTGAATAGAGAAAATGATAAGCAGGAATAAGATATTTTTCATATTTTTTATTTCAATATTAAAATTATGCGCTCTTTGAAGCAATTGATTTTTTTATCTCTTTTATTTCTCCAAGTAAAATTCCATTGCGTATTTGGTTTCCGATAAAAGAACAAACTGTATTCTCTAACTCAGGTGAGTATTTTGTTTGAACTCTAACATAGTTGCTGGAAAACCCTTTTACAGTGTCATCTTCATTTTTTGATTCAAAAAGCACATCAAGTTCTTTATCAAGCATAAATGTATAGAATGCATTTTTCTTTTTATCGCTTAATATTCGAAGCATTTTATTTCTTCTCTTTCTTTCAGAGATATCAACTTTTGCATTTATATTGATAGCCTTTGTATCAGGTCTTTCAGAATAAGTAAATACGTGCAGATAAGAAACCGGCAGTTCGACTAAAAAATTATAAGTTTCTAAAAACTCTTTTTCAGTTTCTCCGGGATATCCAACAATAACATCCACACCAATTCCGCAATCTGGTATTCTCTCTTTCACTTTTTCAATTACATTTTTATAATCTTCAACGGTATATCTTCTTTGCATAGATCGGAGAATTGAATTACTTCCGCTTTGTAAAGGTATATGAAAATGTTTACAAATCTTTTCCGATTCAACAGCTAACTTGATTATTTCATCAGTAAGAAGGTTTGGTTCAATGGAACTGATTCTTAATCTGAAATCGCCTTCAACATTTATTAAAGACTTAAGAATTTCATAAAAAGAAGTGTCAAATGATTTTCCGTAATCGCCAACATTTACACCGGTAAGAATTATTTCCTTATATCCTTGCTCCAAAAGTCTCTTGAACTCAGTAATTACTAACTCCGGCTGCATACTTCTGCTTTTGCCCCTTGCAAGAGGTATAGTACAAAAAGAACATTTATAATCGCATCCATCCTGAATCTTAAAATATGCCCGTGTTCTGCTGTCGGCATCTGTTGAAGAAGCCAGACCGAATGAGTTTAACTCATCTTTTGGTGAAACATAAACGCACGAAAGCTCTTTTTTATCAAAGTCCTGAAGCAATGAAAAGATCTCAAATTTTTCATTACTGCCAAGTACAACATCAACTCCTTCGATTGCGGATATTTCTTCAGGTCGTAACTGGGCGTAACATCCGGTTACTATTATAAAAGCTTCAGGATTTATACGAAGGGCTTTTCTGACAAGCTGCCTGCATTCACGTTCGGCGATTTCTGTTACTGCGCAGGTATTAAAAAGATAAACATCTGCTTTATCATTGAAATCAACAATTGAAAATCCTTTCTTTAAAAATTGTTTTCCTATTGTTGATGTTTCTGAAAAGTTAAGTTTACAGCCTAATGTATGTAATGCAACTTTTTGCTTCACTTTTTATTTTCTTTTTTATATAAAAAGAGCGGGAAAATTTCCCGCTCTTAATATAAGAATCTTTAGTTAATGCTATTCAGTTTCTTCTTTTTTGGGCATCTCTGGTTCAGCTACTTCAAAGATAGGGAATTCAGAAGAATCAATAGTGCCCATCTCAGCATTTTTTATACTCTGAACTGATACTTTATCCAATTTGAAAGTATTAAGATACTTTTCGATCTCAGCATCCTCTTTTTCTTTAAGAGCTGCAATAGCACTTAGAACAATTTTCTTACTTTCCTTATCAAACTCAATTACTTTGAGTGGTAGAATTGAATCAATAGGGAAGTGATTTGCAATATTTTTAATCTTTGATGTTGAAAGCTGAGTTGTCGGAACAAAACCATCAACATTAGACGGAAGTTCTGCAATAATTCCTTTTTCAATTATACGCACAACTTTTCCATCAGTAATTTTTCCAACTGAGTATTCTTTCTCAAAAAGATCCCAAGGATTATCCATAATTTGCTTATGACCGAGAGAGATCTTTCTCTGTTCAACATCAACTCCAAGAACGATAACATCAATTCTCTCATTCTTTTTTACAACTTCACCGGGATGACGAATTTTCTTTGTCCAGGAAAGATCAGAAATATGAACCAATCCATCCACACCGGGTTCAAGTTCAACAAATACACCAAAGTTAGTAAGATTTCTTGCAATACCTGAATGCTTTGAACCTACAGGATATTTAGCCATTAAAGTATCCCAAGGATCCGGTTCAAGTTGTTTTATACCAAGAGAAATTTTCTTTTCTTCTTTATCAAGACTAAGAATAACTGCCTCAACCATTTGTCCCATCGCAACAATCTGTGATGGATGTTTTATGTGCTGAGTCCAGCTCATTTCGGAATTGTGTATTAAACCTTCTATGCCCTTTTCAATTTCGATGAAAGCACCGTAATCTGTAAGAGAAACAACACGGCCTGAGACTTTATCTCCGATATTATATTTCTCTTCAATTTTTTCCCATGGATGAGGTAATAATTTTTTAAGTGAGAGTGATATTCTCTTTTTCTCTTCATCAAATTCAGTAACAACAACCTTAATTACTTCATCAAGTTTTACTACTTCATTCGGATGATTGATTCTGCCCCAGCTGAGATCAGTGATGTGGATAAGACCATCAACACCGCCAAGATCAACAAATACACCGAAATCAGTTATTGCTTTTACAACACCTTCAAGTATCTGACCTTTTTCAAGACTGTTAAGCACTGCATTTCTTTGATCAGAAATTTCTTCTTCAACAAGTACTTTATGAGATACAACTACATTTTCAGTCGGAACATTTACTTTAACAACTTTAAAATCCATTGTCTGACCAACAAACGCATCAAAATCGCGTATAGGTCTGATATCGATCTGAGAACCGGGCAAGAATGCTTCCATTCCTAAAAGGTCAACAACCATTCCGCCTTTAATTCTTTTAACAATTTTACCTTCGATAATTTCACCGGTATCATGGGCTCTTAGAACTTTTTCCCAGATTCGTAAGAAATCTGCTCTCTGTTTGCTAAGAACAAGATTTCCTTCCTGATCTTCAACACTTTCAAGAACAACTTCAATTTCCTGTCCAATTTTAATTTCATTTACATTAGCAAATTCAATTTTAGGAATAGTACCTTCGGACTTAAATCCCACATCAACAATAACATTATCGCCCTGAATTCGAACGATTTTTCCCTTTATTAGTTCACCTTCTTTAACATCTCTGAATGAATCTGAATAAAGTTTGGCAAGAGCTAAAAATTCTTCCTGTGAATATTCATCATCGTTAAATTTAACTTTTGCTTTTTCATACTCATCGGGTGTCACAGTTTTCAGAGTCGTTTCTTTTGTTTCGGACATTAATCCTCCATTAAATAATTTTCTGTTTTTCTAAGTCTAAGCCGTAATACTCAGAGAAACAGAATGTTTAGTTTAACATTAGTTATAACGGCTTAATATTTAATCTCTTTCTTTTTTTTCTTTTACACAATCCAATATTTTCTGAACCTGTTGTTCAATTGTAATATCAGATGTATCAACTTCGATTGAATCCGGAGTTTTTGTTAAAGGACTTGCTTCTCTGTGTGAGTCAATGTAGTCCCTTGATTTAAGATTTTCTTTAACTTTTTCCAAAGGAACATTGGTGCCTTTTTCAGAAAACTCTTTTGCTCTTCTTATTGCTCTTTGATCAATACTTGCAGTTAAAAAAATCTTAATATCTGCATTAGGAAAAACAACCGTTGTTATATCACGCCCTTCCATTACAACACCGCCATTTTCTCCCATTTTCTGCTGCTTTTTAACAAGTATCTCTCTAACACTTTGGATAGCACTTATTTCGCTAACATTACTGTTAACCTCAAAAGATCTGATTTCTTTTGAAACATCTTCACCGTTTACAGTAATTTTAGTTTCACCATCAATAAAATCCAAAACAATATCTAATTGTTTAGCCAGCTCAATTATTTTATCGTTTTGCCCAATCAAACCTTTCCTTAGAGCAAACAAAGTAACTGCTCTATACATTGCACCTGTATCTATATAAAGATAGTTCAGCTTTTGAGCAACAAGCTTTGCAGTTGTGCTTTTTCCCGAACCAGCCGGTCCGTCTATGGCAATGATTAACTTTTTTGACATAGGCGACAAAAATAGTTATAACTATTTAATAATCAAACGTTTAGGGGTATCAAAATATTCAAGAATTAAATTTATTGTATTTGTTTGCCATTTAATTCTTCAAGTATAATTTTTTCGTAAGGATCGGTGGATTTTTGAGATTTTACTTGTTTTTTTTGCTTTTCAGATAATTTTTCGTCTGATTTATTGTCTTTTGCTGCTTCTGAGCCAAATTTGAAGTTTATCTTCTTCCCAAAGATTTCTTTTGATTTCTTTGTCAAATAATCAATATGCAGCAATAAAGATGATTCAGCACTTTCATCTGAAGACTCAAGATGGAGATTTACTCCGTCAAAATTTATTGGTTTTATTTTACTGAAAAAGGGACTTAACAAAAGAGATTTTTCATTGCAAACAATATTTACAAATTCCTGCCACTTATCAGTTAAAGAACCAAGATTCAACTCTGATTGTCCGATTGTTTGTGATTCTAAAGTTGGAGGAATAAATGGTTCACTTTTAATCTCTGGTTCTGATGGCGTATCGTTGCTTTTTGTTTGAGATTGTATAGGACTTTTACTTCTTAATTCCTGCCTTTGAGGTTTTGATTCTATGAAATCACTTTTTTTTTGTGAAATGTTTTGGTTTTCAATTTGTGATAATATTTCTGATAAGGTAGCTGATTTTTCTAAACCGACTAAATTTGTAAGTGCAATTTCAATTTTAAGTTTTTGATTATTAGAATATCTGAGTTCCTGCTGAAGTTTATTCAAATAATTTAATATTCTTAGCAGATCACCTTTAGAGAAAGTCTGTATATAATTTATATATCTTTTTCTGAAAATATCAGCAGTCTCTATCAACTCAGTTTTTTCAGTGATAATAACTGTAAGGATATTCCTGAAATGTTCAATCAAGCCATCAGTAAAATCAATAAAATCCCAGCCGTTCTGATATATTCTGTCAGTTGTTTCAAAAACGATGTTGAAGTTTTTATTTAATACAGCATCAGAGATATTAAAGAACAAATCTTCATCAATAAGATTTAACATCTTGGAAACAGTTTCTGCATCTATCTTTTCTCCACAGAAAGAAACCACTTGATCAAATAAACTCTGTGCATCTCTTAAAGCTCCATCAGCTTTCTTAGAAATTAAAGTAAGTGTTTTATCATCAATTGATATTTTTTCCTGTTTAGCAATATTGCTGAGAGTTTTTTTAATCGTATCAAGTTGTATTCTTCGAAAATCAAATCTCTGGCATCTTGAGATAATTGTTAAAGGAACTTTATGAATATCAGTTGTTGCAAAAATAAAAATAGTATGTGCCGGTGGTTCTTCCAGAGTTTTTAGAAATGCATTAAACGATTCCTTGGTTAACATATGCACTTCATCAATTATATATACTTTAAATTTTCCACGTGTTGGTGCATATTTTACTGACTCCCTTAAAGTTCTTATTTCATCTATTCCTCTGTTTGATGCGCCATCAATCTCAATTATATCTAATGTTTGCGATTCATTAATAGCTTTGCACATTTCACATTCATTGCAAGGTTCAGAGTCTTTTGAGTTCTCACAATTTAAAGCCTTGGCAAGAATTCTGGCTGTTGTTGTTTTACCAACACCTCTTGGTCCGGTAAAAATATAAGCGTGTGCGATACGGTTACTTTTAATTGCATTTTTTAATGTTGCAGTAATATGCTCCTGACCAACAACATCTTCAAATCTTTGTGGCCGCCATTTTCTTGCTGTTACCTGATATTCCATATATGTTAAATAATTTCTTTACTTAAATAATCTGTAAGTTCTTCTAAAAATTTTTTATCAGTTTCGTTAAATGTACCATATTCAGTGCTGTCTAAGTCTAACACTCCGAATAATTTATCATTTTTAAAAATGGGAACAACTATTTCTGATTTTGATTCAACATCGCAGGCAATATGCCCTGGAAATTTATCAACATCATAAACAATTATTGTTTCTCTTTTTTGTGCAGCCGTTCCGCAAACACCTGAACCGATTTTTATTTCTGTGCAAGCTATCTTACCCTGGAATGGGCCAAGATATAGTTTCTCACCATCAAACAGATAAAAACCAACCCAACTAATTTTGCTGAATGTTTGTTTTAGTGCAGCCGCAAGATTAGCAAGGTTAGTAATAAGATGATCGTTTTTGTTTAGTAAACTCTTTATCTGTTTTATTAATAAAATATACTGCTCATCCAAAGCAGCCGAGGAGTTTATCTGTAAAGTTTCAGCCATTACTTTTTCTTTTTAGCAGTACTTTTTCCAGTTGGTTTTTTCTTTGTTTTCATCTCAGGAAAAACATAAGGTATTGCTTCTTCAAGCTTTGATATTGGTATAATCTTCAAACCTTCTTTAACCTTATCCGGAATTTCTTTGAGATCTATCTCATTATCTTTTGGAATTAAAACAGTTTTAATATCATTTCGTTTTGCAGCGAGCAGTTTTTCATTAAGTCCGCCAATTGCTAAAATGGAACCGGTTAAAGTTATCTCACCGGTCATTGCAACATTATTTGAAGCAGGCTTTCCGCTTATAACAGAAAGCATAGCCATTGCCATTGTAATTCCTGCTGAAGGACCATCTTTTGGTATTGCACCTTCAGGCAAATGAATATGAATTTCTTTCCCTTTGAAGAAATCGGGATTTAATCCAAGCTGTTTAGCTTTTGATCTGAGATAACTTAATCCTGCGTGGGCAGATTCTTTCATTATATTTCCAAGCTGTCCGGTTAGTGTAAGCTTACCGCCGCCATTCATTATTGTTACATCAACGGTTAATATTTCTCCGCCAACACTCGTCCAGGCTAAACCGGTAACACTTCCTATTCTATTTAATTTGCTGTGTCTGTGTATTCTGAATCTGGGAGTTTTCAGATACTCCTCAATTTTAGCTTCATCAATATAAAATTTATGTGATTTTTTCTTTGTGCCATTACCTGATTCTTTCAAAACAATATCTCTGGCAATTTTTCTGCATACAGTTGCAAGTTCTCTTTCCAGATTTCTTACGCCGGCTTCACGGGTATATTCAGAAATTACTTTCCTTATAGAATCATCAGGTATAGTAATATTTTTGTTTTCTATTCCATGCATTATAAGCTGTTTTGGAAGGATATGTCTTTTAGCAATTTCAAGTTTATCATATTCTAAGTAGCCGGGTAACTCTATTATTTCCATTCTGTCCTGTAAAGGTAATGGAATATTATACCTGACATTTGCAGTGGTTATAAACATAACCTGACTAAGATCGTAATCAACTTCTATGTAGTGATCATTAAAAGTATTGTTTTGTTCAGGATCAAGTACTTCAAGCATTGCTGAAGATGGATCACCTCTGAAATCCATACTCATCTTATCTATTTCATCAAGTAAGATAACCGGATTTATAGAGCCTGCTCTTTTCATTGATTGGATTATTTTCCCGGGCATTGATCCTATATAAGTTTTTCTATGACCTCTGATTTCTGCTTCATCTCTTACTCCGCCTAAACTTATTCTCACGAACTTTCTTCCTAAAGCTCTTGCAATAGATTTACCCAAAGAAGTTTTTCCAACTCCGGGAGGACCAACAAAGCATAATATCTGTCCTTTCATACTTTTAACAAGATTAAGCACAGCTATGTGTTCGATAATTCTTTCTTTTGGTTTTTCCAATCCAAAATGATCTTCATCCAGAATTTTCTGAACGTGTTTTATATTCAGATTATCTTTAGTTCTGTATGACCAGGGAATATCAACAAGCCAATCCAAATAATTTCTTATAACAGTAGATTCAGGCGACATCAAAGGAGTTTTTTTAAGCTTATTGAATTCTTCAAGAGCTTTTGTTTCAACTTCTTTTGGCATATTAGCCTTGGCGATCTTTTCCTTTATCTTGGCAAAATCCGATGAGGTTTCTTCTTCATCGCCAAGTTCATCTTGTAAGATTTTTATCTGTTCCTGTATAATAAATTTGCGCTGGGTTTTTGCAATATTTTCCTGAACCTTTGTATCAATCTCTTTTTCTATTTTCAGTATATCAATTTCAGAGTTAAGCACTTTTATAACTTCATAATATTGTTCTTTAAGAACAAATTTGGAAAGTATATTCTGTTTAACATCAATTGACTGATTGATATTGGCAGCAGCATAAAATATTTTCCTGTCCGGCTCTTCGATGTTATCAAAAGCAGCGATGGTTTCATTTGGCAGGTTGCGGCTTATTTTAACATAATCTTTAAATAGCTGAGTCATTTGCCTGATTAGTGCATTCATCTCAGGGTCTGAAATAATCTGCGGAATTATCACTTCAATTTCTGCTTCAAAAAAATTCTTATTATCAGTAAATTTTTTTATTCTTCCTTGAAGTAATCCATCAACAAGTATTTTTAATAATCCATTTGGAAGTTTTAATATCTGAACAATTTTAGCTATTGTACCTTCCTGATAAAGGTCGGTTGTTAAAGGATCTTCTATACTTGATTTTTTTTGTGTTGATAAGAAAATATATTTTGTATTATCTAAAGCGTAATTTGCAGCGTTAATTGATTGTTCACGGCCTACTAAAACCGGGAAAATCATATATGGAAAAATTACTATATCTCTAAGCGGTAAAATCGGTAATACTGAAGGTATATCATCAATAAGCGAATTACCGCTGATTAACTTTTTAGTTTGTTCCTTCTCTTTGATCAATTTATCTCCTAAGTTTCAAACATTATTCTTTCAAATATACTTATTATGAAATGGGCTTTCAAGGAAATGAAATATGTACTTATTGATTTTTCGGGAATCTTTTATTCTGTAATTAGTTAAATAAAATCTAACGATATAATCTTATTAGTTACTTTTTAATACTTCTGATCCAAATGTTTTTAGTTTTATTATTCACAATATTAAGTCCATTTTCCCTGTCTTTTAAATCACTTTTTAAGTGAAATTTATCAAAAATCTTTTGCCGGTTATATCTTCAAAAAATTTCATTTTTGTTTTATTCAGTTATAGTAAATCCAATTATTATCAAAAAACTCAATTTTTGTTTATTATGATTACAATAATTTTTAGATAATTCTGTTAGAAAGTTAATTTTTAAAATATTTTCAGTGCTTCATTTCTTTCTATTGGAGGTCATTTTTTGTATATTTGCACCTGTTTTTGCAAAAATTAGAAAGAGTTATGCATCAATTTAAGGATTTAAATTCTGCTCAATTAGCAGCAGTAGAATATATTGAGGGACCTCAGATTATTGTTGCAGGCGCAGGTTCCGGTAAAACTAAAGTTCTTACCTATAAAACAGCTTATTTATTAAAAAAGAATTTTTCACCAGAATCCATTTTAGCACTTACTTTTACAAATAAAGCTGCAAACGAAATGAAAGGAAGGATCAGGGAACTTATTGGCAAAAAGGCTGATGAAGTATGGATGGGAACCTTTCATTCAATATTCGCAAAAATATTGCGGACAGAGGCTAAACATATTAATTATAAAAGTAACTTTTCTATTTACGATACAATTGATTCACTTTCGCTTGTATCAAATATTATGACGGATCTGAATATTGATCTGGATAAATTTACTCCGAACTCAATTCGCCATCGCATTAGTTTTCTTAAAAACCATATGATAACTCCGGAAGAATACCGGAAGAATCAGGTTAAATCATTTTTGGAAGAAAAAATATCTGAAGTTTTTTTCGAATATCAAAAACGATTAATTGAATTCAATGCAATGGATTTTGATGATCTGTTATTAAAACCGATAGAGCTTTTTAATGAGAAGAAAAATATACATCAAAAATATAAATCACGTTTTGAATATCTGTTGGTTGATGAATTTCAGGATACGAATAAAGCGCAATACGAATTATTAAAAATGCTTGTTTCCAGAAAAGGCTTAATTTCTGTCGTTGGTGATGATGCACAAAGCATTTACAGCTGGAGAGGTGCTAATCTGGGTAATATACAGGATTTCAGAAAAGACTTTCCTAAGTATAAGTTGTTTAAACTCGAACAGAATTACAGATCAACAAAGATGATACTTAAAGCTGCAGATTCTGTTATCAAAAATAATACTGATCAGGTTCCCAAAACATTATGGACTGAGAACGAAGAAGGTGAACCGGTTATGCTTCTTAAGTGTGCAGATGAAAAAGATGAAGCATTACAAATGGCAAAGTATATTAAACAAGAAACTACCAAAAGAAAAATTTCGTTTAAAGATTTTGCAATTCTTTACCGTACTAATGCACAATCACGGGCTATGGAAGATATTTTTCGCAGAGAGAAAATACCTTATACTATTATCGGCGGTTTAGAATTTTACAAGCGCAAAGAGGTAAAAGATGTTGTTGCTTATCTAAGGGTTATTTCGAATCAGAATGATGAAGAAAGTTTACTTCGGATAATGAACTTTCCGCAAAGAGGCATTGGTAGTACAACTGTTGTCCGTATGATTGCATTTGCACGAAAACATAATATTACCTTATTCCAGACTATGGGAAGAGTTTTTGAGGTAATTGATATAAAAGAAAGAATCCAGAAGAATGTAAAACAATTTAAAACTCTTTTAGATAAATACATTTCATTAAAGGATCAATTATCCGTTGGTGAACTGACAAGAGCAATGGTTGATGATTTGGCATTGATACGGATGTTTAAAGAAGAAGGAACTCAGGAATCACTGCAGCGTATGGAAAATATCAATCAGTTGCTTGCTTCTTTAAATGAATTTTCTGAAGCTAATGCTGATGCAAAGCTGGAACAATTTCTGGAAGAAGTTTCTTTAATTGCTGATATAGATAATTATAAAGATGATAAAAATTGCGTTACACTTTTAACGATTCATTCAGCAAAAGGATTAGAATGGCCTATCGTCTTTGTAAGCGGATGTGAAGAAGAAATTTTTCCGATTGCAAACAAGTTTTTAACCGATGCTTCAGTGAATGAAGAAAGAAGATTATTTTATGTGGCACTAACACGTGCACAAAAGAAGGCATACATTACACACGCAAGATCACGTTACAGATTTGGTGAAGTTGCTTATCAAAGCAGATCAAGATTTATTGATGAACTTGATCCTTCTACATATAAAGAATTGAATGGCGGTTTTAACCGGAAAGCTAATCGTAAAACAAAAAAAGAAATGTATTATGAGTATTTTGAAAAAGTTGGTTACGAGAGCTTTGATAATGACGGTGCTACTTTGAAAATCGGAAGTAGAGTAATGCATGACAAGTTCGGATTAGGAAAAGTAATTGATGTTACCGGAGCAGGAGATATGACAAAAGCTACAGTTCATTTTGAAGGAAATAATGTTAAGCAATTGATGCTTAAATTTGCTAAACTTAAAGTGTTATAATAATAAGACTAAATTTAACAGGAGTAGATATAAATGACTTATGCACCCAAGAAACTTGCAATTTTAGTAGGAGGAGGACCGGCGCCTGGCATTAACAGCGTTATCGGTGCTACTACTATCAGGGCAGCAGTAGAAGGAGTGGATGTTATCGGTATTAAAGATGGCTTTCAATGGATAATGCAGGGAGATATCAGTCACGTAAGAGAACTAACTATACATAATGTCAGCAGGATTCATTTCAGAGGTGGTTCTTATATTGGAATATCAAGAGCTAATCCAACTAAGGATCCTAAACATCTCGAAAATACAGTTATATCTTTACTAAGATTAAACGTTGATAAACTTATTACAATTGGAGGAGATGATACAGCTTACAGTGCACTTAAAGTAAATGAAATGGCTTCCGGCAGAATAAAAGTTGTCCATGTTCCCAAAACAATTGATAATGATCTTGATCTGCCTCACGGAATTCCGACTTTTGGTTTTCATACTGCACGGCATATTGGAGTAGAACTGGTTAAAAATTTAATGGTTGATGCACAAACAACCTCAAGATGGTATTTTGTTGTTTCAATGGGAAGAAAAGCAGGACATCTTGCACTTGGAATTGGAAAAGCAACCGGAGCTACTTTAACTTTAATTCCGGAGGAATTTTCGAATAAGAAAATTAAATTATCTCATATGGTTGATATCCTTGTTGGTGCAATTATAAAAAGATTAAGTTATGGTAAACCGGATGGTGTTGCAATTATTGCAGAAGGATTGGTTGAACATCTCGATACATCAGATTTAGATAGTCTGGTTGAAGTGGAAAGAGATGCTCATGATAATATCCGTATTGCTGAAATAAATTTCGGTGAGATATTAAAAGCAAAAGTTCAGGAGAAATTAAAAGAGTTTGGAATAAAATCTACGATAGTTGCAAAAAATATTGGTTATGAGCTAAGATGTGCTGATCCGATTCCTTTTGATATGGAATATACAAGGGATCTAGGTTTTTCAGCGGCTCAGTTTATCTTATCAGATGGCAGTGGTGCGATGGTATCAATACAAAACGGTATGTTTGTTCCAATGTATTTTAAGGATATTATTGATCCCGCAACTATGAAAACCAGAGTTCGGATGGTTGACCCGACTTCAGAAAGCTTTTATATAGCAAGACATTATATGCTTAGATTAAATCAGGCTGATTTTGATGATCCGCATGAACTGGCTAAACTTGCAGCAACAGCCGGAATATCAATTGAGGCATTCAAACAAAGATTTGGTTATCTGATTGAGAATGATCTGTTATATCAATATATAAAACAAGGTATATTCGCTATTGATGCTACTGAATCAAATTTGGCTCACAGATACAGTGCTGACAGGGAAGAAGATCACTATCACGAGTAAGTATTATTACCAGTATTAAGCCCGAGTTAACCTCTCGGGCTTTTTTATTTTATAGCTTAGCGATATATATTTGCATACAAACAAATAGTAATCAGTATGAAAAATCATCCCAAAAAATTTAGAGTCGGTTTAATTCAAATCAGCTTATCTAAAAATCCTAAAGATAATTTAGCAAAAGCAATTAACTGGATTGAAAAAGCTGCTAAAAAAGGTGCGCAGGTAATTTGTTTGCCTGAACTTTTTCGTTCACAATATTTCTGTCAATCAGAAGACATTGATTATTTTGATTTGGCTGAAACTATTCCCGGACCATCGACCGATGCAATATCTAAGATTGCAAAAAAAAATAAAGTAGTTGTGCTTGTGCCGCTTTTTGAAAAGCGTGCAGTTGGTCTCTATCATAATTCAATTGCTGTAATAAATATAAAAGGAGAAATAACAGGTGTTTATCGTAAGATGCACATACCTGATGATCCTGCGTTTTATGAAAAGTTTTATTTTACTCCCGGTGATTTGGGTTTTAAATCTTTTGAAACTGAATTTGGTAATATCGGAACATTAATTTGCTGGGACCAATGGTATCCGGAAGGTGCAAGATTAACTGCACTGCAAGGTGCAAGTGTTTTATTCTATCCAACAGCTATTGGCTGGCATCCGCACGAAAAAGAAGAACATGGCAAACCTCAGTTTGAAAGCTGGCAAACAATACAACGCTCGCATGCAATTGCAAATGGAGTGTATGTTGCTTCTGTTAACAGGATTGGTCTTGAAAAGGAAACTAAAGATTCGGCAGGAATAGAATTCTGGGGTAAAAGTTTTATTTGTGATCCTCAAGGTATTATTATTGCAGAAGCTTCACACGATAAAGAGGAAGTTTTAATAGCTGAAATAGATATCGATAGAATGGAATATATAAGACGCAATTGGCCCTTCTTAAGAGACAGAAGAATTGATGCTTATGGTGATATAACAAAGAGATTTTTAAAATAATCTTTCCAATTGTATCAGTAAAAAATCAAATCGTATAATAATATTTTAAAAATTTTATGAAGATGGAAAAGAAATACAGACTTCCGGCTGAATGGGAATATCACGAATCAACCTGGATTGGCTGGCCAGCAAATAAACAAGATTGGCCGGGAAAATTTCAACCGATACCTTGGGTTTATGGAGAAATTGTAAGATATATCTCACGCGAAGAGAAAGTCAGAATTATTGTTCAGTCAAAAGAGCATCAGAAGAAAGCAGAAGCAGTATTAAAAGCTGTTGGTGTTGATTTTTCTAATATTGATTTTTTTAAACTGGCAACAAATCGAAATTGGTTGAGAGATGCCGGACCACAGTTTGTTAAAAACAAAAAGAATGAAACTGTTTTGATAAAATTTGATTTTAATGCGTGGGCAAAGTATAATAATTATAGACTCGATGAAAAAATTCCTAATATGATTTCAAATAAACTGAACCTTAAATTAATTGAAGCTGAACATAAGAGCCGAAAAGTAATTTTAGAAGGCGGCAGTATTGATTACAATGGTTTTGGAACTTTAATTACAACCGAAGAATGTTTGATGGACCCCAAAATTCAGGTGCGGAATCCCGGATTTATAAAAAAGGATTATGAAAAAGTTTTTGAGAAGTATTTGGGAATAACCAATGTTATTTGGCTTAATAAAGGTATTGCCGGTGATGATACTCATGGACATGTTGATGATATAACAAGGTTTGTAAATAAAAATACTGTTGTAACAGTAGTTGAAACTCATCCAAATGATCCAAATTATATTCCGCTGATGGAAAATATTGAAATATTAGAATCTGCAAAACTTGAAGATAGTTCAGGTTTGGAGATTGTTGAATTACCGATGCCATCGCCGGTTTTTTTCAAAGGAGAAAGATTGCCTGCAAGCTATGCTAATTTTTATATTTCAAACTATGCTGTGTTAGTTCCCACATTTAACGATCCGAATGATAAAAATGCATTGGGTATTTTATCTGAGCTGTTTACTGATCGTCCGGTAATTGGTATTCACGCTGTTGATTTAGTTTGGGGACTTGGAACGCTTCATTGTTTAACTCACGAGCAGATTTTTTAGAATATATTTCTTGAATGAGTTAAAAGACACACAGAGATTAAATCATTTTGCTCAATTATGGATCTGAAATGTCAGATTTAAATGATTAAAAGTGATCCAATAGTAATGAATAAGAATTATTGGTTTGTAGTTAAAACTATTCAAATGTTATTTTTGTAACGATAAAAAAGATAATCAAGGATTAAAATGAACATACAACGATTTGTTATAAGTGCAGTAATATTTTTATCATTTACTTTAGTGCAATTTAATTTTGCACAAGGTAATGATGTTGTTAAATTATCTGTTAAAGAACCATCAATAAAAGTTGAACAGGGAAAAGAGTTTAATGTTGATTTAGGACTGGCTATCGATAACGGATGGCATATCAATTCACAAAAACCCCACGATGATTTTTTAATTCCGAGTGAAATCACGGCTAAAGGAAACGGTATTAAGTTAACAAAAGTTAAATATCCTAAAGCTCACGATATAAAACTTGCTTTTTCTGAAGCTCCGCTTTCAGTTTATGAAGGATCTGTAGTTGCTGGATTAATTTTGCGGGCAGATAAAAATGCTCCCGTTGGAAATCAAAAGGTGAATATTACTCTTGATTATCAAGCTTGTAACGATATGAGTTGTATGCCGCCAACAGATGTTTCAATAGAATTTACAGTTGAAGTAATTGAAAATAAATCTGAAGATACTGCAGAAATAACTACGCCTGTGGAAACAGATAGCAATGATAGCGAAGCAGAATTTGAACAGTTAAAGAAAAATTCTCAGCAAAGCCAAAGTTCAGATGAAAATTCAATCGCCTCAACACTTGAAGGAAGCGGAATATTCCTTAGTTTGATTTTTGTATTTCTTGCCGGTCTTGCATTAAACTTAACTCCATGCGTATATCCTTTAATTCCAATAACAATCGGATACTTTGGCGGGCAAGCAGAAGGAAAAACCAGCCGACTTGTTTTGCTTGGATTATTGTATATGCTTGGTATGGCAATTACTTATTCTGTAGTTGGAGTTATTACTTCACTTAGCGGTGCGGTGTTTGGTTCATTATTACAAAATCCGATTGTTATAATTGCAATAGTTTTATTATTTGTTGCTCTTGCTTTAAGTCAGTTTGGTGTGTATGAATTTAAACTACCTGATTCACTTGTTGCAAAAGCCGGCGGTGCTAAAGGCGGAGCATACGGTGCCTTTTTTATGGGCTTAACAATGGGAATTGTTGCCGCACCGTGTATAGGTCCTTTTGTTCTTGGGTTGGTTACTTATGTTGCTGCAAAAGGCGATCCGTTTTATGGCTTCCTGATGTTTTTTGTTTTAGCACTTGGTTTAGGGTTTCCATATTTATTGCTTGCAATATTTTCCGGCAAGATTAAAAGTTTACCAAGAGCAGGTATTTGGATGGAAGGTGTAAAACATATCTTTGGATTACTTTTAATTGGAATGGCTTTTTATTTTCTTGATCCAATTTTACCGAAATCAATTCAGGGATATACTTTGCCGATATTTGGAATTATTGCTGCATTGATTCTTTTATTCTTCGATAAAACTGCAAATGATGCAAAAGGATTCAGGACTTTTAAAACAGTTTTCTCTGTATTGGTTTTAGCAATATCTGTTTATGCACTTATTCCTTCAGAAAAGCTGGAACCTGAATGGAAGCAATTTACAATTCATAATTATCAGGCTTCATTAAATAACAATGAAAAGATGGTTATAGATTTTTATGCTGATTGGTGTATTCCTTGTAAAGAACTTGATGCACTTACATTTTCAGATAAACGGATAATAGATCAATTTGAAAACTTTACTGTTTATAAAGTAGATATGACAAAAAATAACGAAACGAATGAACAGTTGAGGAAGAAGTTCAATGTAGTCGGAATGCCAACCGTATTAGTAATCGATTCAAAAGGTAATGAGTTAAAACGGATTACAGGTTTTGTAAATGCCGATGAATTTCTAAGATATGTTTCTGATATTGATTAGATTAAAAAAAATAGCTTTTTAATTTGATTGTCAGTCTTAGTGAAGTCGAAGGCTGACAATCTTATTTATTTCATACTTCGACTTCACTTAATTTAATTTTTTAGTCTTTTATTTTTTTAACAAATCCCTGATCTCAGTAAGCAATTTAACATCTGCTGGTGGTTCCGGTGGAGCTGCAGGTGCTTCTTCCTGTTTTTTCTTTAATGAATTCATTGCTTTGATTGCCATAAAAATTGCAAATGCAATTATCAAGAAATCAATAACTGTATTTATAAACACACCATAGTTAAGAAGAACCGGTTCAACACCCTCTGATCCTTCTTTAATTGTAATAGATAGTTTGGAAAAATCCATACCTCCGAGTAAAATCCCGATCGGAGGCATAATAACATCTGTAACGAAAGATGAAACAATTTTGCCAAAAGCGCCGCCGATAATAATACCAACTGCCATATCGACAACATTACCACGCATTGCAAATTCTTTGAATTCTTTTATCATACTCATTTTGTTTCTCTCCTATGAAGTGAATGAAATAGTTTGTTGTAATAATTGATGGGCAAATATAAAAACTAAGGAGCTATATAAAAAGAAACCGCAGCATAATTGCTGCGGTTCCATTAAATTATAAGATTGATGATTACTTAATGAGGAGCATTTTTTTAGTTTGTGTGAAATTACCAGTGTTAATCATATAATAATAAATTCCGCTTGGCAACCCTGCTGCATCAAAATTAACCTCATAATATCCTTGTTCCTGCTGACCATTAACCAGAATTGCAATCTCTTCACCCAAAGAATTAAATACTGATAATTTAACATTTGATTTATCTTTCAGTATATAACCAATTGTAGTAGATGGGTTGAATGGATTTGGATAATTCTGAACAAGTGCATATTTATCAAGGCTTCCAACTAAAACATTAACTACTTCAGAATATTCATAATGTCCGTTATAGTCTATTTGTTTTAGTCTGTAAGAGTAACTTCCCTGAGTTAAATTTTTATCAACATAGCTATATTCTGCATTTGTTGTTGTTGTGCCATTTCCTTTTACAAAGCCCACTGTAACAAATTCACTGTTATTCAGGCTTCTTTGAATTTCAAATCCATTATTATTTAACTCAGTTGCAGTTGACCATTTTAAAGTAACCTGCTGATCCTGTGCAGTTGCAGTAAATGAAGTTAATTCAACAGGAACAACCTGATTATATTTTGCTAAACATAGTGCCATATTTGATACACAAGCATTATAATTTGCACCGATAGCTACACCATAATAGAAAACAGCAGTTCCGCCCGGACTAATATTTACCGGATCTTGTCCCATAATTGCCACTGCACCATCACCAGCGG
>JAKIZM010000065.1 GCA_022708025.1 Bacteroidota bacterium
TTCTTAGCGTTTTTAGACTCGAGACGCTTAAGACCGTAAGCATCATTATTATGAATTTTATCCATAGGAGACCTCTGAATTTGTTACATAAATTTAGTCTCCTGTGGTCATATGACCTAAACTTTAAGTAGCGATTCTACTTATCTATCTAAAGCCCCTGTCAAACGGGGCTTTTTTAACAAAACTGTCCTAAAGAATTATCTGTTTTATTCAAATGGTGTCGGGGATCATTTCAAGAAGGCAATAAAATTTTATTCAAAATAAAACGAAACAAAAATGATATTAGATAAATTTTTAATAATTAACTCCTTCTATAATTCATCTTTAAAAATAAACTTTACAAATGCTATGCGCTTTCAAAAAATTTTTAGTTATTATATTCTAACTTTCGCAAAAACAGGGAAGTGATCGGAAACTTCTATTTTCAGCCTTGAATAATTAACTATCTTCAGTTCTTTTGTAGCAAAAATATAATCAAGCCGCATTATAGAAAATTTTGTTCTGAAAGTTGGCAGCGGGATAAAGCTCTTGGCATAAGCAGCATCATTTGCAATCTTATATAGTCCACCCTTAAAAACCCCAAATTTCTTTTTGGGAATAAATAAATTGATTGAAGAAAGAAATAATCGTTGAAATAATTCGATAATAAAAAAAGTAATAAAAAGATGATTTCCATTTTCTCATCATCCTTTTGAAATTATATGCTGCTGCTGATAACATCACATTTATTGAATCACCTGTTATCCCTTTGTAGTAGTTTCTGCTCATCCTATGATCTGATTTCAGATGCCCGATCGTTGGTTCTATAGCTGCTCTTCTTATGAAGTGTTTCTTTAATTTGTTCTGTTTGTATTTCGTCAGAGTCTTTTTGTTAAATGGCTTTGGACGCTGTATTATAACTTCATTTATTTTACTTACTCCTCTGTAACCCCTGTCTACTGTGGCTGTCTTTATACTTGCTTTGCCCAATAAGCGCTCTGCCTGATCAAGTGCTGGCTGAAGTGTATGTCCGTCATATGGATTCCTAAAACTCATTGCCCCTACTATTACACCCGTCCTTTGAGTTGTTATGATTGATACTTTATTGCCAAATTCATACTTCTTTGATTCTTTCCCTTTGCCGATACATTCTACTTCTGCTTCGTGCAACGAATATACTTTATGTTTGTCGTCTTTCTTCTGATTTAACACCCGCTTAAATAATTCTAATTCTGCTTGATACTCTGAATTGGGCTCTAAATTACGCTCTAACTCTCGAACTAATCTTCCGGCTATTGTCTTTACTTTCCTGTCTGCTTTGCGGGCTTTACTATAGTTCTTCGGGTGCTTGCGAAATCTCTGATCCATTGACAGCTTCTTCAATGTTCTGATGTAACTCTGTCTTACCGGCAAACCTTCCTTCTGAGATATTGCTCTGCACTTTGATATGATCCTTCTGTGCAGTTTGTTATCAGTTGGATAGCTGATGTTCTTTTCCTGAACCGTCGTATCTATGCTTACATCCGGATCAAACCTGTCATCATCATTTATTCTGATGCTCTCCTTCAATATCATTTCTACTCCTTGCTCGCCTATTCTGTTACGGAAATGAACTAGCTCACTTGACTGACAAGGTAACTTTGCTACAAACTCATTCTGACCACACAGATATTGGTAATACACATTCTCTGAGTATTGCTCTACTACGCTTTCATCTGATATGTTTCGTAAGTGTTTTAGTATCAATAGTCCTACCATCAGCCGTATCGACAATGCTGGCCGTCCATTGTCTAAGCAATATAATGGACTGAATGATTCTTCAAACATCTTCCAGTTTATTTTCTCTGCCAATATGAACAGCGGATGTTTCTGATCTAAGGTATCCCTTAAGGAGAAGAACATACTTGTTTGAGAGGTTTTTGCTGTCTTTTTTATCATATTATTTTGCAAGGTTTTTTATGCAATTTATTTAAATCTTGCAATACAAACCAAAGAATTTTCTAGCTTTTTGTTTATTTGTTTTTTGTTTTCAAAACTTTTTGACCTTTTTAAGGCAGAACTATATAATTTATCCATTACTTTTGCATTCGGAGGAGCGTTAAGGTCTCCTCCAAAAATTACAGGGTCATCCAGTTTTCTTAAATAGCTTATTAAGAACCGGGCTTCCTCTTCCTGTTTCCTAACAAGATAATTACCCCATGCAATCTGGTCATTCAGACTTTTGCTGTTTGGTCTGCCTGCATCAAAAACTATTTCATAAATACCCTTAGTTTTATATTCATCAACAAGTACTGCGACTTCATTTCCAAGTATATCGTAAACAATAAGCTTTACCAACCCACCCCTCGCCCCTCCCGTGGGGAGATTGTCCGTTTGCGGGATAGTGAATTTTATTTTTGTTGATGGATTTCCTCCAGAAGCGGATCAACCTTCGGCTGAAAACGGAATTGGATAATTCTGAATAGGTTAGTTTAAACTTGGCTGATGTTAGAGCAGCTTTTCCCTTATTGCTTTGGTAATTGCGCTGCTGCGTGAGTGAACTTCCAGCTTAGCATATATATTGCGAAGATGTGAATCAACTGTATGGTGGCTAAGGAATATTTTTTCAGCAATTTGTCTTTTACTTAAGCCTTCAACTAAAAGGCTCAGTATTTCTTTTTCTCTTTCGGTTAATTCGTAACCGGCAGATTTTATATTCTGATCTCTGAACATATTCAGGACTTTTTTTGCAATATGTAAGTTCATCGGAGCGCCGCCGTTCATAACTTCTCCTATAGAACTTACTATCTTTTCTGATGATAAATCCTTTAAAAGATAACCTGAAGCGCCTGCACAAATGGCATTAAAAATATTTTCATCATCATCGTGAATTGTGATAATAATTATTTTGCTGGCAGGAGATAATTTTTTTAATTCGGGAATCAGCTCGATGCCGTTCATTCCGGGAAGTCCGATATCAAGCAGAATTATATCAGGGACCAATTCTTTCTCTTCGATTAAATCAAGAGCAGCTTCGCCTGAACTAAAAGAATAATGACACTGAATACTGTCGCTGTTATTTATTGCCTCTTTTAAGGAATCCCGAAGAAGTTCATTATCTTCAATTATTATTACATCTGTTTTGTTAATCATTTTGTAAAATATCCCTAAATGTGGAGTTGAAAATAAATTATTGAATAGCAGGTTTCAATCACGCATTTGCGTGATACTTGAAAATAATTCCAGAATAGTTCCATTACCCGGACTGCTCTCAAATTTCAGTTCTGCATTAATCTCCTTTGCACGCGATTTAATGTTTTTTATTCCATTCCCATTAAAACTGTCATTTATGTTAAATCCCTTACCATCATCTTTTATCGAGAGAAGCATATTATAATCTTCAATTTTAAATCTGATGTTAACATTTTTTGCTCCTGAGTGTTTTATGATATTATTCATCACTTCTTTGTAAATGAAAAAAATATTTCTTTTTGTTTCCGGAAGCAGATTTATATCAGGTATTTCCTGCGGATAATCAAAATTTAAATTGAATTTTCCGGATGAATTATCAGCTACTTCTTTCATTTTAACTATCAGATCTTTCAAACTGTCGGAAGAAGGATTTGTAAGCCAGACAATATCACGAATTGCCTGTGTTGATCCTTTGGCAACTGAATGAATTCGTTTTATTTTTTCTGAAGCCTCCTTATTAATCTTTTCATCATTCTGAATAAGCTCACTCATCAAAGAAATGCTGCTTAGATTACTTCCGATTTCATCGTGAAGATCCTGTGCAATCCTGTTTCTGATTTTTTGTTTCTCCAGTTCCTTTTCCTGTTCAATATTAATTGCTTTCAATTCCGCTTCACGTAACCGTGCTTCTTCTCTTTCCCGCCTTAATCTTTCCTCTTCTTTCCTTTTTCTCCTTCTGATTTCTGTTTTTCTTATAAAATATAAAAGACCAAAAAAAGCAATTACATAAACTGTATAAGCCCACCAGGTTTTCCAGAATGGCGGTTTAATAACAATAAATATTTTTGCAATATCATTACTCCACATACCATCGCTGTTGGTTGCTTTTACCTGAAATACATATTCACCCGGATCAAGATTTGTGTAAGTAACAAATCTCCGCTTACCGCTGTAATTCCAATCTCTGTCAAATCCTTCCATAAAATAAGCATACTCATTCCGATCAGGTGCATTATAATCAAGTGATGCAAACTGAAAAGAAAAATCATTTTGATTATACAAAAGCTCAACGCTTTTTGAATTATATATACCAGCTATTAATTCAGAATTGTTATTATGGTTCTCGGGTTGATTGTGAATCTGAAAATCTGTTATTACAACCGGTGAAGAATAGGAAGATTGTGTTATCCGTTTGGGATCAAAGTAGTTTAATCCGCTTGCACATCCGAAAATTAAAATTCCTTCTGCAGTTTTTATTACTGAGTTGGAATTAAAAGTGCTTCTCTTCAATCCATCGGCGGCTGAGTAGTTTGCGAATTTTTCTGTAAGAGTATTGAAGAAAGAGATTCCTGAACTTGTTCCAATCCATAGATTGCCGTTTTCATCTTCAAAAATACTTTCAATGGTATTATCAGGTAATCCGTCTTTAACGGTATAGGATTTTATTTCAACATTTAGTTTCGCTCCATCTTTATTCCCCGAATCATCTTTAATAAAAAATTTATTAAGACCGTTTGCTGTTCCAATCCATAATATTGTCTGATCATCTTTCTTATTTCCCTGCACAGATTCAAAAACAGTAAAGATGCTGTTGCTGCTGAGTTTTTGTTTTCTGTTTTCATTTGCATTCCAGTTATAAAAATTATTTTGATTTTCTCCCTGATATAAATCCAATCCGCCGCCATTTGTTCCAATCCATATTCTTCCTTTTTTATCTTTAATTATAGCCCAAATATCATTATAGCTTAGACCAGTTGAACTTATATTTTCTTTTCGCCAATGATCGAGATGACCATCAGCCGGATTTAATCTAGCTAAACCTGCACCCCAAAATCCAATCCAGATATTACCTTCATTATCTTCAGCAATTGTTTTAACATAATTAAACGACGCAGTTTTAAAATCCGGATTATCAACCTTCCAGGACTTCAGTTTATTTGTTTTAATATCTAATTCTTTCAATCCTTGTCCATAAGTTCCAATCCATAACTTATCAGAACTTCCATAAAACAATGACCAAACATTTAGTGATGTCAGAGAAGGATTATTGGTAATTGATGAGTTATTCTTTTTATTTTTGATTTCATATAAACCCGCATCAGTCCCGAACCAATAAGATTTATTATCAGTATAAGCAATCGCTCTGATATTCATATTGAATAATTTATCAGTATTGCTGAAGATTGAATTTACTGATGAAATTAAATTAAATTTTGCGCGCTTCTGTGAGTAAAAATTCAAACCGTTTTCACCAGCAATCCAAACAACACCTGATCTATCAATAATAATATCATGAATCTGATTGCTGATTAATTCTGATTTTTCAGTTTCACCCTGAATATACCTTTCATTATGACCAGTGGTTAAGTTTAAGTAAACAAGTCCGCCATAAGTTCCAACCCATAGTATTTTCTCATTGTTAAAGCTTTGCTCAGCCACAGAGCTGACACTTTGTCCAAATTGCAAACCGTCGCTCGTTGGTAGTTGAATTTGTGTAAATACTCCTGATACCGGATCGAATTTCTGAAGACCATTTAATGAACCAACTAAAATCATATTTTCAAAAAGGGTTGATGTTTTCAAATACCAGATCGGAGTTGGTGATTCTTTAATAAGTTGAGGATTAGGTTTTCCGGATTGAGAGAAAATTATTTTATCTATACCGTTGTAAGTTGATATCCAGATATCTGAATTCTGATCCTCTATAATTGATGTAATGAAATTCGATGATATAATATTTTTATCGTAATTAGTATTATACCAGTGATCAAATTCTTCAGTAAGCGGATTAAACCGATAAAGTCCGTTTTTATAAGTTCCGATCCAGATATACTTTCTACTATCTTCAAAAATGCTGGTAATGTTTATTTCTTCAAGAGAATCTGTTTCAAGTTTCCAGTATTTAAATTTATCTGAGTCCGGACTGTATTTATTCAATCCACCTGTTTTAGTTCCGATCCATAAATTTCCCTGATGATCTTCACACAGTGCCCAGATAATATTTCCTGAAAGTGAATATTTATCATCCGGATTGTTACGATAGACTTTTATTTCATAACCATCAAATCTGTTCAATCCGTCATCGGTACCGAACCAGATAAATCCGGTTTTGTCCTGCAGTAAACAATTAACAAAATTATTTGATAAACCGTTTCCGGCTGTAAACTGATTGAACTTTATTTCCTGTGCAAAGGCAATTGTGCACAAAAAAGTATATAAGGAAACCAATAAAGAAAATTTTAAAATTTTCGTTTTCATGTTAATTGAATCAGATTAGTTCAGGGACAAGATAAATATCTCTAATTAAAAAAGGAAAGCTATTTAAAAAATAAATTCAGGTAAAAGGTTAAAACAGATGATATTCTTATTTGAATAAAAATCTTTTTAATGTGTTTTGTAAAATAATAGCGGACTCAGTCCAGCGCTCTTAAAACAATAATTCCGGTATGTTTATTTATTTTTTTCAGATATTCATGTAAAGGTTCAGGAGTAATCTGAACTTTAGAACCAACTAAAGGAGCATGCAGAAAATGTATCTGACCATCTTCCATCTTAATTGCTAAACCAACATGGTTAATATCTAATCCTTTTACAGATGAAGTAATAGCAATTAAATCACCGCTCTCAATTTTATTTTCTATAGATTCTACTTTTGCCTTTGGGATGTAATAATAAGTTCTATTGTTAATTTCTTTTTCCTGTTTACGGATAATCGGGATAAAGTCCGAATTTTCTTTAAGCTGTTTATAAAATTCAGGATTCTTAGTCATGAAATTGAGATTGAACTTTATCTTTTCTCCACCGATTTCTTTCGTTACATCTTTTACGATTTCTTTTTGCTGATTATTATAAATCCAATCAGAAAAATAATGTAAACGTGAAGGATATTTATCAATTTTTCCATCACGATATCTTACAAAAGTCAATTCGTTTTGATAATCCTTAAAGCTGGTTTTGCCTTTTTTAATACAGCGGGCAAGTGTTAATGAAGTTTCTAAAAATGTTGTACAATCAAGTCCGGATAAATTAATTACAAGTTGTTCATCACCATCTTTTTCAAGAGTGTGTGCAACGTATTCGGTTCCGATAAAATCTTTACCAACTTCTGTTATCACTTCGTTTAATGGTTTTTTACTCAGCTCATTCTTATCAGCAAAGGAAATTTTCTGATTATAAATTTTTATATCGTCTTCAGAAAATATCTGGGATTGAATATTCGTTGAAACGAAAAGGAAAAAAATCAAACTAAATAATATTTTTATCTTAACCTTAAACATAAACTAGAAAATATCCTCTTCGATGCTCGCTGCAGGTGTTTGTGAATACTCAGCAATTTGTCTTGCATGTGCAAGATTTTCAAAGCGTGCATATTCTTTTATGAATGCAAGTTTTACTATTCCTGTTGGACCATTTCGCTGTTTTCCAACAACAATCTCAGCAATACCTTCAGTTGGATCTCCGTTTTCGTCTTTTTCTATTCCATAATATTCAGGACGATTCAGGAATATAACTACATCTGCGTCCTGCTCAATAGAACCTGATTCACGAAGATCAGAAAGCTGCGGACGTTTATCCGATCTTGTCTCAACGGCACGATTTAACTGAGCAAGTGCAATAACCGGAATGTTTAATTCTTTTGCAAGTGCTTTTAACGATCTTGAAATATGTGAAATTTCCCTTTCGCGGCTCTCTGCTTTTGGCGGTCCCTGCATTAACTGAAGGTAATCTATGATTATCATTCCGATATTTTTTTCAGCTTTAAGTCTTCTTGCTTTTGCACGAATTTCCAAAACAGTTTGTGATGGTGAATCATCAACGTACAAGGGTGCTTCAATAAGTTTGTGTGCATTCTTACTTAACTTAACACCTTCTTCACTCGGCAATTTTCCGGTTCTTACATAATGTGCATTTAATCTTCCTTCTGCACAAAGCATACGGATTATCAATTGCATTGTGGACATTTCAAGACTGAAAATACCAATCGGAATTTTATGATCAATAGCTGCATTGCGTGCTAAAGTCAATGCAAACGCCGTCTTTCCCATTGATGGTCTTGCAGCTACAATTACAAGATCGGATTTTTGAAAACCGCCAAGAATTTCATCAAGCTCATAAAAACCTGTTGGAACAGAAAACTTCCTTTCTTTTTGTGAGTGGATTGCTTCAATATATTCAAGCGCATCTCTTACTGCCCTGTCCATTGTCTGAAAAGATCTTTGAAGATGTGTTTCGGTTATTTCAAATATTTTGCGTTCCGCTGAATCAAGTATTTCAAAAGCATCAAGATTAGCTTCGTAAGCGTTTTGTGCTATTTGGTGCGCTGAAGATATTAGTCCGCGTAATATTTGTTTTTCAATTAACAGCTTGCAATGAAATTCAACATTCGCGGCTGAAGATATATCCTGTGAAAGTTTGCTTAAATAAACTGCTCCGCCGATTTCTTCAACCTGATTACGCTTTTTCAATTCTTCATAAACCGTTACTGTATCAATCGGCTCATTAGATTCAAATAAAGAAATCATTGCTTCAAAAATTAATTGATGCTCACGTGTATAAAAGCTATCCTTTGTAAGCATTTCAATTGCTTTTGGTACAGATTCTTTTTCAATAAGCATTGCACCAAGAACCGCAGCTTCTATTTCCGGTGCTGAAGGTGGTTTTAATGCACTTTGTGTAAATGAAGAACTTCGTGTTGTTTTAGTATTTGTTTTTGCTTTTGCCACTTTAAATTTTTACCGGTTAAAAACGGGAAGTAAAGGTATAATCAAAGTAGATGAATTTCAAGTGTAACTTACTTCCAATAATTTAAAAAATTCAATTTTTCAACTCTATTATAACAAATGAAAACCAAAAGATAATCCGATACCAATATACCCCGATTTCTCCAAAAAGGATTTAGCTCCTTTTAGCAAAATACCTATTTCATATTCAGTTAAATTATATTTCAACTCAAAACCTGCTCTTGGAACAAAATTGGTTTTTGTTTGGAAATCTTCTGATTGTTTTTGTAAAGAAACACCTGCAAGAAAACTAAACCAAAAAACTGATCCTTTTATTGTGTGCCTTGCGTATAGATTATAGTTAAAAACTGTTTCATCTTGTCCTGCACCACCCACATCTAAATTAAGTAACTTATGATATTCTATACTAAATCTCACACCAATATTATAATATTTATTTGCAGATGAATATAAATCAAAATCAACAAGTCCGCCCAATTCATTTACTACTAATAATGATGTTGCCTCAACCTGCACTCCTGTAAATCGAGGATTAAACATTAATTTAGTTTCGTTGTATTTTATTGAGTCAGATTGTGGCAGTAAGATTTCAGTTAGAAAGAGAAATAAGAAAGCTATTTTAAATGATAATCTCATCATAAAGCTTTCTGAATTTCTGAACATCAATCCAGCAATCTTTTTTCCAGTTGGGATTTCGTAATAAAGCCGCAGGATGAAAAGTAACCATTACCTTTATTTCATCATAATCAAAAATCTGTCCGCGCAAAGCAGTTAGACTTTCTTTCCTTTTTAATAAGCCTTTTGCTGCAGTTAAGCCCAAGCAAAGTATAAGCTTTGGTTTAATTAATTCAATCTGTTTGTTCAAATATGGCAGGCAGGCATCCATTTCATCAGGAAAAGGAACTCGATTATTTGGCGGGCGGCATTTTACAATATTTGCAATGTAAACTTCTTCCCTGCTGAATTTTATCGCTTTAAGAATATCGGTTAAAAGCTGACCGGCTCTTCCGACAAAAGGTAAACCTTGTTTGTCCTCTTCAGCACCAGGTCCTTCGCCAACAACCATTACATCAGCATCCGGATTACCTGAACCGAAAACAAAATTAGTTCTGCCTTTATGCAGTGCACATTTAGTACAATTACTGATCATTTTATTTAATTGTTCGAGTGATTCTGCATCTTCCCAATCTGATTTTGAATCATTAAACAATTGTACAGATTTTTGAAACGGTTCTTTAACTGCTGTAATTTTCTTTTCGGGTTTGATATATTCTTTTTGCTGCTGCGGAAGTTTTACGGATTTATTCTCAATTATTTTCTCTTCAAACAGATCATCACCAAAAATATCCTGCTGGTCTTTCAGAGCTTCAATTATTTTTTTCTTTGATAAATCCATTTGAAACTGAAAAATAAAAAAATGAGAAAATTGATTATTCGTTTTAAATAAAAAGGAAATGTCATCCCGTTGCTGCAGGATGACATCAGATCACATAAAAAAACTAAGTTTTATTTTTTATACTTAAATTTAATCTGACCTTCAAGTAATTCATCAAGTGCCTGAAGATGAGGTTTCGGTCTCTTTTCAAAATCAAGAGCCATTTTTAACTGAGCAGGATTAGTAACGTCTTCAGCTTCATCGTCGCTGCCAGTAGCAGGAATTGTATTTAACAGAGCATTAAACTCAATTTTATTTTCTGAGTTTATTTGTCTTGCTCTTCGTGCAGCAACAATAATCGCCTCGTAAACATTTTCAGCACGCTCATCAATTTCTCTTAAATCAATCGGTGATAGGTTCATTCTTATTACTCCTTATTTAATATTTCTTTAATTAAACTTTCAACTTTATTACAAACTTTATTTAAATCATCATTAACAAAAATATAATCAAATTGAGCCTTGTAACTCAATTCCATTTTTGCTCTATCAATTCTTTTTTGCAGATCCTCTTCACTTTCAGTTTTACGATTTTTAAGCCGTTTAACCAATTCTTCAAAAGAAGGCGGATCAATATAAATCAAATAACTGTTATCAGGATAGAGCCTTTTTAGTGCCAGCGCACCTTTTACATCAACTTCAAAAAGTACAGATTTGCCTGAAGCAATATTATCATCAATAAAACTTTTCAAAGTACCGTAATAGTAATCATAAAATCTTTCCCACTCGATAAACTCGTTATTCTTTATTCTTCGTTCGAACTCTTTATCATCAACAAAAAAATAATCAACTCCATCAACTTCATATTTTCTTTTAGGACGAGTAGTAACAGAAATAGAAAACACAATTTCAGGAAAATCCTTTAATACCTGTTTAACAACAGAAGTTTTTCCCCCTCCGCTTGCTGATGAAATTACAATTATCTTTCCAGTCGTTTTCAACTTTATTCAATATTTTGTATTTGTTCTCTGATACGCTCAATCTCTTCTTTGATATAAACCGAATTATGAGAGATTGATGTTGAAAGCGTTTTGGCTGAAATTGTATTTGCCTCGCGGTTCATCTCCTGACATAAAAAATTTAATTTCCTTCCGGGATCATCATCTTTATTTATACTATCAAGAAAAAATTTAATATGACTTCTCAGCCGTACACATTCTTCAGTAATATCCGCCCGTTCAGCAATCAGTGCCAGTTCGGTTTCAAGTCTTTCATTATTTATCTTCTCACTTTCTTCAAGAAGATTCTTAATCTTTTCCTTATACTTTTCAAAATGTTCACTTACTTCTGATTTAGCTTGTTCTTCAATTGAAGTAAGATATTTACTTATTGATTTTATCCTTTTCTTCAAATCCTTTTCAAGTTCACTGCCTTCAGCTTTTTTCATTTTAATAAGTGAATCAAGCGACTCATTTATCGAACTCTTTATGATTTCAAAATCTTTTTCAGATATTTCCTCAAGCGGAACAGTAAAAATATCCTTGCTCATCAGTATGTGATCAAGTTTAATTTTATCAGATAATTTAGCAGTCTTTTTTATTTTTTTAATAAGTGCCAAATAATCTTTTAATTTTTCTTCGTTTAAAGAAAAGTCATCATCTTCAACTCCGCTTTTCCTGATCTGAATATTAAGATTAAGCTTGCCTCTTTTAATTTTAGATTTTACCACTTCTCTGATTTCATATTCTTTAGTTGCCAGAACAGGTGGATATTTAATAAATACTTCGAGGTATCTGCTGTTTATACTTTTAACTTCGGTATCTACATCCCACTTGCCATTTGAAGCAGTGCTTTTACCGTAGCCGGTCATACTTAAAATCATAATAATCTTTAATAAAAAGGGTTCAAAGATAGCGATTTAAAGAATTCTATAAAAGAATTGATTTTCTTAAAAAAAATAAAGAAAAGCTTAAAAAGCTTCACCAATACCAAACTGAATAGATAAATTATCCCACAAATTTTTCTTAAATATCATCCTCTTATCCGATGGATCATAAAACTTGGTCCCAAAATCCAATCTAAATGGAGCTATGGGAGTATATACTCTTATTCCAAGTCCGATAGCTACTGCAATATCGTTAATCTGAATTTCTTTCCAGCCGTTCCAGGTATTTCCATAATCAGCAAAAACAGCATAGCCAAAAAAATCATTCAATTTTTTTCTCAGTTCAAACGAACCTTCAAACCAGGTAGTACCTCCGCGAAAATCCTGAGTATTTGTCGTAAATCCGGCATAATTTATTTTATTAGTTGGAATCAATTCCCGGGCTTTCCAACCTCTGATTGAGTTGCTTCCGCCTGCATAGAAAGTTTTATTCGGAGGAATTAATTCTTCTGAAGAAAAATCTTTATTATGTGAAGAAGTAAACGGTTGTGCATAACCAATTCTTATTTTACCAGCAAACACAGTCATTTTATCATTTGTAACTGAAAGATAAGATGATACGCCTGTTTGAATTCTGTAAAAATAAGTGTTACCAATTGATGCTGTATCATTCAATTCAACATCGGATTTATTCAGATATTCGGTTATGCGATATTCTGTGCGTGAATAAAATAATTCAGGGGTAATAAAAAAGAAATTTCCTTTTGTAGGAAATAAAATATCATCTGTTTTAGAAGAACCTAATTCTATACCAATACCGGGAGTAAAACTACCGACTTTAATAGAAATTTCATTTGGCGATGTTAAAGGAAAAAACCTTGCTTTTCTTTCAGCGATGTCAAATCCGATAAAAGGTCTTAATAAAGTAACGAAAGTATAATATGGCATTTCAAAATCAAATCTTTGTGCGCCTCCATAAGCATTTTCATCCTGCGGAATTGTTTGCGATCTTAAGTACAGTTCAGTTGATGTTAATATTGGTTTACCAAATAAGAAAGGCTGTTCCATTTTCAGATTAAGATCAACTATACCATGATTTGAATCAAAAATCTTTTTAAAATCATAATTCGTAACATCTAACAGTCTGAAGGATGTAGAGATATTCAGTTTTCTTGCATCACCCAGAAAGTTTTTACGTGTATAGCTTATTCCAAAACCGGCATTAAAAGTATTAAACTCGTTATCAGCTTTAATTTCAGGCGCTAATTGATTTAGTGAAGTTATAACGGCATTAATTTCAATCGGAATTGTTTTGTTAACCGTATCAGAGATTAATGGATTTATATCAAGCGAAGAAAATAATTCTGTTTTTAATAATCTTAATTCACTTCTGTCAATCTGTGCCTGATCGTAATTTTTACCCGGTTTAAGATCAGCAATTTCTTCAATAAGTTTATTACTTATCTGTTCGATTGATCTGCCGGTTTTGTTAATAATAGTTTCTTTAATTGTATATCTGTCACGAGGATCAAAAAACATTTTTATGTTAGTTTTACTCATAACAGTATCAATTGATACAACAGTACTATCATAACTTCCAAAAATATAACCGTGATTAGCAAGGAATTTTCTAACCGAATTTATATTTGATTCTATTTCTGCTTCGGAAAATTGTTTAGTGGAATCCAGTTCAACAAGTTCTTTATTTAAAAGTTCTATTTCAAAATCAGGGAGTTTATTCAAACCAACATACTTAACATTGCCATAATAAAACGCTCTGTTTTCATTTATGGTGTAATTTAAGGTTATTGTTTTATCGGATGTATCCGCTGTAAAAGATGCATTAACTTCCGTCAGGAAAAATCCATTGGAATAATAAAGCTCTTTAATTGCCATAATATCAACCGAAATCTTTGAAGAATCAAAATAGACAGGCTCATCTCCGAAGGGTGTAAACGAATTAAGAAAAATCCAGAACCACATCGGAGATTCTTTACTTTCAATATTTTGTTTAAGATCAGATTCAGAAAAAAAAGAATTACCGGAAAAATTTATTTTCTTTAATTCATAGTCATCATAAGACTGTGCAATTGCAATTTTGCAGCTTAATAAAAATATAATTATCAGGGAAATATTTATTCGGTAATTCATATCAGCTTATTATAAGAATATAAGAAAAAGTAAGATAAGCATTGAAAAATTAATCAATTACAATATCATCAGTAACTATTTGTAAACCAGGATAATCTTTTTTAAAGCTTAATGTAAAGAAATTAATCAGATCTTTACTTTCGGTATTATCAGAGATATAAAGATAAATAGCTGAATTTGATTCAACTACAAGATGAGCATAGTAAACCTGCTTTCTTTCCATATCTACCAGATAAGAAAAAACCTCGCCGCCGCCGCTTCCCATAAAATATCCCTGTGAATTATAATAAAGAAGATCATAATCATCAGAAACTAATTTTATTTTATCAACAAGACTTTCTTTAAATGATCCTTCAAGCAAATCAGTTTCATAAATCAGATTAAATTCTTCTCCTGATTTTTCTACAAATGAAAATCTTATACCCCATTCATCAGAATTTTCATATTCAATTCCATAAGCAATATATTGTTTTCCTCTTTCATCAAACATACCGCCTATAGCAATTGCTGCCTTGCTGTTACAATATTTCTTAACAATATCAAGAACTTCTTTTTTGTTTTCATAATTTATCACTGGAATTTTTTCCTGCTTATCCGAGCAAGATATTGCAACAAACAACATTAAGAAAAGAAACACGGGGTTAAAATTTTTATTTAATAACAATTTGAGTTCCTGGTTTAATTACTTTAATTATTTCGTCAAGATCTTCATTACTTAACGCAATTGAGCCATCAGTCCAATTATAAACAAAAGGCAGATTTTTAAAAACATAGTTCAATCTTCCGATCCCCTGAATACCGATATTTCCGCCAAGCACCTGATTATAACTAACACATTCTTCATAATAATATTCAAATTTTATCTGATTAAATTCTTTTTGTGTAATAAATGATTTTCTTAAAGCATCAGATGCATCCTCAAGATTAGGATAATTTATTTTAATAAACTTATAATAGTTCTTATCATCTGATATGCTGCAAATTTTATACGTACCTACAGGTGTAGCACCATCATTAAATCTTTTTTTCTTATCCGATAAATTCCTGCCAAAACTTGCACGATATGATTTTATCAATATCGTATCTTCATAAACACTTAACGTATAGTCTTTTCTATCAACAACAAGGTTTACATCTTCAAGTTTTCTGAATCCTTTATTCAGCATAGCTTCACTTAAAGGCACTTCCCGTATCTTTAAAATAACTCCGTAAACAAGCACGCCTGAAAAAAACAGAGCAATTGCACCAATAGTTAACAGAATATTCCTTACAAGAGCACTCTTAAAAATGCCAAGTAAAGTTTTATTATTATTTTCTTTGTTTGAGTCCATCAAAAATAATTAAAATATGCCTTTGTAAAATAATAAATTAAAGAGGCATATATATAATGATAAAAAAAAAACCAACTCATAAAGAGCTGGGTTTAAATCGAAAAATGATTGCCTACACTTCCATAATCTCTTTTTCTTTGTGTTTCAGAATCTCATCTATCTGCTTAATATGCTGGTCAGTAAATTTCTGAACCTCATCTTCTGAGTGTTTTAATTCATCCTCAGATATTTTTTTGTTTTTCTCTTCACGTTTTAAATGCTCATTTGCATCACGTCTGATATTTCTTATTGCAACTTTGGATTCCTCACCAAATTTTTTAGCAAGTTTAACAAAATCTTTTCGCCTTTCTTCAGTAAGAGCAGGAATCGGAATTTTCAGATTTGTTCCGTCACTGATCGGATTGAACCCGAGATTAGCTTCAAGTATTGCTCTATCAATAACCTGAACCATAGATTTATCCCACGGAGTTATTGATAATGTATGCGGGTCCAATACGGTAATATTACCAACCTGATTAATGGGAGTCATAGCTCCGTAGTAATCCACTTTTACACTGTCAAGCAGAGCTGTGGTTGCTTTTCCTGTTCTGACTTTAGCAAGCTCTGCTCTTAAAGCTTCAATGGTTTTATCCATTCTGCTATTTGCGTCTTTAATTATCTGATGCATAACAACTCACTTATTATTAAATAAAAATTCTTAATTACTGATTGAAGTTCCAACAGTCTCACCCATAACAAGTTTTAACAAATTACCTGGAATATCCATATTAAAAACCATCATAGGCAGGTTGTTTTCCTGGCATAAGCTTACAGCCGTTAAATCCATAACACGTAAATCTTTTGTAAGAATATCTAAATAAGATATCTTTTCAAATTTTACAGCTTCTGTATTTTTTTCAGGGTCAGAATCGTACACACCATCAACTCTTGTCCCTTTTACAATAATGTCTGCACCAATTTCCACAGCTCTTAATGAAGCTGCAGTATCAGTACTGAAATAGGGATGACCCGTTCCGGCACCTAAAATTACAACTCTTCCTTTTTCAAGATGTCTTATT
Organism: Bacteroidota bacterium; assembly: GCA_022708025.1. Taxonomy (GTDB): domain Bacteria; phylum Bacteroidota; class Ignavibacteria; order Ignavibacteriales; family Ignavibacteriaceae; genus IGN3. Next base: position 16,691 of record JAKIZM010000065.1, read on the forward strand.
GCCCGTCTTCTTATATATGGCTCAGCTATCTCTTCCATTTTAATTGCACTCATCAATCTTGTATGGATACCTTTCTTTTCAATAGCATTCTGAAGTGCAAGTGAATTTATCATCGTTGCAAGCATTCCCATCTGATCACCTGTTGCCCGGTCAATTCCTTGTTTACTTGCACTTAAACCCCGATAAATATTCCCGCCGCCAATAACAATTCCAAGTTGAACTCCGGCATCGTGAACCTTTTTAATTTCGTCGGCAAAAAAATCCAGAACCTCAGAAGATATACCAAATCCCTGATTACCTTCTAACGATTCTCCGCTCAATTTTAGCAGCACTCTTTTATATTTTACTTTATTCATTATTCTCCTAAAAAATGCGGTTTAAATATAAAAAAAGGTCTTAAGAAACTTAAGACCCTTAGAACAAATTTATTTATTCTCATCGCCAAGATGAAAACGCTTGAACATACCGATTTTAGTCTGAGTATCATTCTTTTTGTTGTATTCATCCATAAGATTTGATATGGTTTTTGAACTGGTACTATCCTTAATATAAGTCTGTTCAAACAAACAATTCTCAGCATAAAATTTATTCAGTTTACCTGTAGCAATTTTTTCAAGAATGTTTTCAGGTTTACCTTCTTTTCTTGCAAGTTCTTTATAGATATCTATTTCTTTTTCGATTGTAGCAGATGGAACTTCTTCTCTATAGACACATAACGGATTCATTGCAGCAACCTGCATTGCAAGATTTTTCCCTAATTCAACCAGCTCATCATTTTTTGCAGGTACATTATCAAACTTAACGAGCACACCAAGCTTTGATCCCATATGAATATAATCTATAATTAATCCATTTTCAGCATTTAAGGTTAAGACTCGTGATACTTCAACTTTTTCACCGACTTTACCCATTACATCGACTAACATATTATTCAAGGCTTTATCAGATTCCAGTAATTGTTTAGAATCACTTGATTCAGCTTTGTAAGCAGACTCAACAACAGCCTTAGCTAGTTTTACAAAGTCTTCACTTTTAGCAACAAAATCAGTTTCACAATTTACTTCAATCATTGAGGCTTTTCTGTTATCATCAGAAACTTTTGTAACAACAATTCCTTCGTTAGCTGATTTCTCAGCACGTTTGCTGGCAACCGATGCACCTTTCTTTCTTAATATTTCAATTGCTTTCTCAAAATCACCGTTTGCCTCTGTAAGAGCTTTCTTACAATCCATCATACCGGCACCGGTTTTTTGTCTAAGTTCATTTACTTGTGCAGCTGTAATAGCCATTATTTATTCACTTCCTTTCAAAATTTAATTTATCAGAATTTTATTCTTCAGGTTTCACTTCTGTTTCTGTTTGTTCTTTGCTTTCTTTTTTAGCTTTTGATTCAGCTCTTTTCTTAGCTTCTTCTTTTTTCTCTAATTCTTTTTCTTTCCTAATCCGTTCTTTTTCAGCAACTTCTTCAGCTTTCTTTTCTTTGAACTTTGTTTCTCCTTCAATAACTGCATCAGCCATAAACTGGGTAATTATTTCAACTGTTTTAACTGCATCGTCATTAGCAGGAATTAAATAATCCACTTCATCAGGATCACAATTAGTATCAACGATTGCAAAAACCGGAATGTTTAATCTGTGTGCTTCCTGAACAGCAATTGCTTCTTTTTTAATATCAACAATAAACAATGCTCCGGGTAATTTGCTCATCGATTCAACACCTTCAAGTACTTTTTTCAATTTATCTTTTTCTCTTGTTAAAAAGAGTCTTTCTTTTTTGGTTATCTTATCAAAAGTACCGTCAGTTTCCTGTTTTTCAATATTGCTTAATCTTTTAACGCTTTTTCTGATAGTAGCAAAATTGGTTAACATACCGCCGAGCCATCTTTCGCTAACCCAATTCTGACTGCTTCTTTTTGCCTCTGTTTCAATTACATTTTTTGCTTGTTTTTTTGTTCCGACAAAAAGTACTTTTTTACCTTCGGCAGCATACTTTGATAATTCTTCAGCTGCTTCAATTAAATACTTTTGTGTTTTCTTTAAATCGATGATATGAATCCCGTTCTTTTCCATAAAAATATATGGTTTCATTTTAGGATTCCATCGGCGGGTCAAGTGACCGAAATGTGCACCAGCTTCAATCAGCTGAGTTAAATCAACTTTTCTCATATATCTCCTGTTTTTCTTCTACTTTCTTCTACTTTGCCTTTCCATCCCTTTTCAGGTGGGACACAGGAGGCAAATCAGAAAGTATGATTGATTATTTAGTAATTTAAAATCAAGCTCAGTAAAAACTGAACCTGACCGCCAAAGGCGGATTGAATAATATAATTATCTTTTTGAAAATTGAAATCTTTTACGAGCTTTTGGCTGACCGTATTTTTTTCTTTCAACCATTCTCGGATCTCTTGTTAAAAGTCCATCAGCTTTAAGCTTTAACCTGAATTCCGGATTTATATCAATCAATGCTCTTGCAATTCCTAATCTTACTGATTGTGCCTGACCAGTTGTACCGCCGCCTTTAACATTAACCTGAACATCATATTTCCCTTCTGTCTCAGTAAGTTTAAATGGTAATAAGATATCTTCCCTGCTTAAAAGCTGCGGAAAGAATTCTTCAAACTCTTTATTGTTTACAGTAATTTTACCGTTACCACTTTTTAATATAACACGAGCAACAGATGTCTTTCTTCTTCCAACAAAAATTTTCTCAGCCATTATTTCTCCATTAAGCTAATTGTTTCAGGTTTTTGTGCAGCATGCGGATGCTCAGAACCAGCATATACTTTTAATTTCTTTATCAGTTTGTTTCCTAATTTAGTTTTCGGAAGCATTCCTCTTACAGCATTTTCAACTACAAATTCTGGTTTTTTAGCAAGCATTTCTTTAAAAGATGTAATTGTCTGACCGCTTGGATAACCGGAGTGTCTTATATATTCTTTTAAATTTTCTCTCTTACCGGTTACCTTAACCTTCTCAGCATTTATAACAACAACAAAGTCGCCTGTATCGGTATTCGGTGTAAATATTGGTTTATTTTTACCACGAATAATCTTAGCAATTTTTGATGCCATTCTGCCAAGAGTCTGACCTTCTGCATCTACAAGATACCATTTATGTTCGGCATCTTCAGTTTTAACGAATTTCGTTAATTTTTCCTGTTTCACGTAATTTTCCTCCGAAAACCTAAAATCGTTTCAAATAAAGAGTTGAAAAATATAGCTAAGTACCTGAAAAGTCAAGAATTATGGATTGTATTAATCCCTTTGAATAATAAATGTTCGTTTTATTGAACAAAAAGCAGTTTTTAAGACAGCTTGGGATTAGATAAAAGATATTTCATCAAAAAGAAGAGTTACTAAAATCTTTGAATCTAAATATTTCTTAAAGATGTAATTACTCTGATAAGAAATACTTTAATGAGCAAATTAAGAAAATTTTACTTTCAGCATAGCAAAATAGTTACATCACCCAGAAATTCTTTTCAAATTATATTACTAAATCAATAGTTCTTTAATGTTCCTTTTGCCAATTCTATTACTTGCAGTTTTAATTCTTCAGGCTGCAAAACTTTTACACCTTCACCTCTAGCAACAATCCA
>JAKIZM010000008.1 GCA_022708025.1 Bacteroidota bacterium
TGTTAAGATAATGGCAGTTGTTAAAGCTGATGCTTATGGACATAATGTTAAGTTTGTTGTTCAAACTCTGAATTCACTTGGAAATAAAAAACCCGATTATTATGCTGTTGCTACCATCGAAGAAGGAATAGAATTAAAAAAAATAAAAGTACCTCAGCCGGTTGTTATATTTGATCTTATTGATGAAGATTCTATAAAAGAAATAATCATGCTTAATTTGATTACAACTGTATGCACAGACAGGCATATAAAAGTATTAACCGAAGGGCTGAAAAAATTTAAATCGAAAAGAAAAATTAAAGTTCACGTTAATGTTGATACAGGAATGAAAAGACTTGGAGTTGATTATCAGAACGCATTTGAATTCATTAAAAAATTATCAGCACACAAACAAATTATTATTGATGGAATATACACTCACTTTGCTACATCAGATGAAGCAGGCAGTAAGTTTACAAAACTGCAAATAAAGAGATTTGATTCAGTTATTAATAAATTAAAAGATAATAAAATAAAATTTGGATTAGTCTATACTGCCAACTCCGGTGCAATATTAGATTTTCCTGAAACATATTATGATATGGTAAGACCTGGGATTTCTTTATATGGCTATTATCCTTCATTAAAAACATCAGAAACCATTAAGTTATATCCTGTAATGTCTGTTATATCTAAAGTAGGATCAGTTAAGATTGTCAATAAAGGTGAATCAATAAGTTATGGCAGAAAATATTTTACAAAACGCACAACTAAAATTGTTACAATTCCAATGGGTTATGCCGATGGCTTTTCAAGAAATCTGACTAATAAAGCTCAGGCAATTATTAAAGGAAAGCTATACAACCAGGTTGGTACTGTTACAATGGACAGGATAATGATTGATGTTGGAATGGATAATATAAAAGTAGGTGATGATGTAATTTTGATCGGCAAAAACGGTAAATTAGCAATAGATGCATGGGATTGGTCTGAAAAATTAAATACAATTCCATATGAAATTACTTGTGGTATCAGCAAAAGAGTTCCGAGAATATTAATAAAATAATGGACCTGATTAAAAATTATATTAACCAAAGTATTACTATTGCGGCTAATAATCTGCGATTAAACAATCAGCAGATAGAGGTTGTTGCATTGCTAAAGGAAGCTATTTCAAAATCAGATAAGCTTAGCGATGATCTGATTAATATGAAGAAGATAACTGAGCTTTCTACTCTTGCTATCAGGTTAAACGATATATATAATTCATTAACACAAAATCCGATTGACTTTTTAAAAATATCAGATCAATTTAAAGAACACAGCAGGTATTTAATTAAAGATCTGGGACATATGCTGGATGTTTGCACTCCGGCAATTTTCAAATCTGCAATTGAAAAGTTAAAAGGCATTGATATCTATCCGAAGGAAGAGATAAAAGTTGATCTATCTAAAAGAGTTTATGATGAGCAGCCTTTTGAAAGATCTGAAACAGAAGAAATCAAAGAAGAAATTATTTTTGAAAAAATTGAAGAAACAGAAACTGAAGAGATTATTCAGAATTTTGAATCAACAATCTTAGGTCCTATAAAACCATTAGATAATTTATTAAAGAAATTATCGGATAATGATGTTGAATATGAAGAACTGATCCGGTTTTCTAAAATGATGGATGAGAATGCCGCTTTATCCAGAAAAATCGGATTTGAAATTTTATCAGGTATGCACAGAATTGTTTCTAAAGCATTGATCCTGATTAAGAACCGGGATTTGATGCCCGGCAGAGAAGTGATAGAAAGTTTAAGAGCTTGTTTAATTGTTATTGTCGCTGTTGTTCGCGGTAAAGATGTTGATATAAATAATTATTTAAACAAAGCAGAGCGGTTTGGAAATCAATTATTAAAAATAAAAAGTAAGGATAATTCATAATGAATTTATACGCTGTAATTATGGCGGGCGGTGTAGGTTCGCGTTTTTGGCCAAGAAGTAAAAAGAAAATGCCTAAACAATTACTCAATATATTTGGTGATGATACAATGATTCAGGCTACCGTTAAACGTTTAACAGGTATGGTTGAAAAAAACAGGATTTATATCATTACAAATGAACTTCAAAGTTCTGAAATAAAAAATCAGTTACCTGATTTACCAAAAGAAAATATTATTGAAGAACCATTCGGCAGAAATACTGCTGCCTGTATCGGACTTGCTTCTGTTATTATTAAAGCTAAAGATCCTGAAGCGATCACAGTTGTGTTGCCTGCTGATCATATTATAAAAGATGTTGAAGAATTTAAAAGAACAATTGAAAATGCAGCCAGTTTTGCAAATGAATCCAAAGGGTTAATTACGATTGGTATTAAACCAACGCGTCCTGAAACCGGTTATGGTTATATTCAAATAAATGATAAACCAGTTGCAAGCAATATTTTTAAAGTAGTTACTTTTGCAGAAAAACCAAATTATGCCACAGCAGTTCGTTTTTTGGAAAGCGGCGATTTTCTATGGAATTCCGGTATGTTTATCTGGCGGGTTGATGTGATACTTGATGAAATAAAAAACTTAATGCCTGACCTGCACGAAGGATTAGTTGATATAGAAAAAAGCCTTTATGCAAATAACTTTAAAGAAGAATTAAAAAATATCTACGCACAGCTCAAAAAGATTTCCATAGATTATGGCATAATGGAAAGATCATCTAAAGTGTATCTGACAAAGGGTTCATTCAGTTGGAGCGATGTTGGCAGTTGGGAAGAAGTTTATCAGTTATCACCAAAAAATGAAAATGGTATTGCTTCAATTGGCAAGGTTTATACAAAGATGGTTAATGATTCATATATCTATTCACCTGATAAAATGACTGCAGTTATCGGGTTAGATAATGTTATAATAATAAATCATGGCGATACTTTACTTGTTTGCCGGCGTGATAAAGCTCAGGATGTTAAAGAAATAGTTGATTATCTTAAGATCAATAAATTTGATGAACATCTTTAGAATATCATTCGGAAATTTAACTTAAACACTTTAGTTTTGGTGAAAAGTTTTATTTTAATAATATCCAACTAAATTTTCCAGAATTCAAAACTCGTTTAAAAAAGGAACTAACTTGCTCATTGTAAACTCTCCGGTTGTTGAGACTATACAAGTTCACGAAAATATTTATATACAAAAAATTTTATCCCCCGAAATTGCAAGAGATATTCGTCCGGGTCAGTTTCTTAACATCAGGGTTTCAGAAACAACAAATCCATTGTTGAGAAGACCATTTAGTATTTGTGATGTTGATGGTGATAATATTTTTATTATGTTTAACGTAATGGGTGAGGGAACAAAGATACTTGCCTGTAAACAATCAGGCAGTTTTGTGGATATATTAGGTCCGCTTGGTAACGGATTTAATTTAGAAGATGATTATGAAACTGCTGTTTTTGTTGCTGGCGGTATGGGCTCAGCACCTTTTCCTTATCTGACACGAAAAGTTAAAGATTCAAAAAAAATTATTTCTTTTGTTGGCGGAAGAAGCAAAAATGATCTGATTACTTATTCATTGATGAATGTTCATACTTCAACGGATGATGGCTCAGAAGGATTTAATGGAAATATAGTTCAACTGCTTGAAAAGAATCTGGATAAACTGACTGCGGAAAAAATAAAAATTTTCGGATGCGGTCCTAATGCTATGTTAAAGAGTTTAAAAGATTTTTGCCTTAAATATGATTTTAACTGTGAGATTTCCACAGAATCAGCAATGGCGTGTGGGTTTGGAATATGTCAGGGTTGTCCGATTGAATCAGCTGCAAATCCAGATAGGTATTTACTTGTTTGTAAAGATGGTCCGGTATTTAATAGTAAGGATGTAGTTTTATGAGTAACGTTGATTTATCAGTAAGTATCGGAAAACTGAAATTGCGTAATCCGATTATGCTTGCATCCGGCACAGTTGGATATGGTAATGAAATATCGGAGTTCTCGGATTTAAATAAGCTTGGTGCAATTGTAACAAAATCACTTTCGCTAAAACCAAGGAAAGGAAATCCGCCTCAACGAATAGTAGAAACTCCCTCCGGAATGTTGAATGCAATTGGTCTGGCTAATGTTGGTGTTGATGTTTTCTTAAAAGAAAAAATCCCGTTTTTAAAAAAATACGATGTTCCTTTGGTTTGTAATATTGCTGCAAGCACTGTAGAAGAATTTGTTGAATGTACGCGAATACTTGATTCGGAAGAAACAATAAAAGCATTCGAGATAAATGTTTCCTGCCCGAATGTTAAAGATGGCGGATTACAATTCGGTAATGATATTAAAGCAGTTGGTTTGGTTACTTCAAAAGTTCGTGCAGTAACTAATAAACCGTTGATTATAAAACTATCACCAAATGTATCATATATTTCTGAGTTTGCACAAGTAGTAAAAGATGAAGGCGGTGATGCAGTATCAGCTATAAACACTTTGGTTGGAACAGCATTTAATATCGTAACTAAAAAACCAAAAATATTTAATATTAATGGCGGACTTTCCGGACCAGCAATAAAACCGGTTGCATTGGCAAAAGTTTTGGAGATATCACGTAAAGTTGATGTTCCCATAATCGGAATTGGCGGTATAATGAATTGGAAAGATGTAATTGAATTTATGATTGTTGGTGCATCAGCAGTTCAAATAGGAACACTAAATTTTATTGATCCGGCTGCACCGGAAAGAATGATAAAAGAACTTGAAGATTATTGTTTATCTAACGGTGTAAATAAAATTTCAGATTTAACAGCATCATATATAATCTAAATGGATATTCAGGATTCATTAAATAAATTATTCGCTCTTCATCAGTTTGATGTGAAGCTTGGACTGGATAATATTAAAGGATTCCTTGATGCTATTGCTAATCCGCAGGAAAAATTAAAAACTATTCATATTGCCGGATCAAACGGAAAGGGAAGTACATCATCATTTATCGCCAGCATATTGATGGAAGCTGGTTACAGAACCGGTTTATATACCTCACCGCACTTTGTAAAATTTAACGAACGTATTTCAGTTGACGGTAAATTAATTTCAGATGATTACATTGCTAATTTTATTGATCGAAACCAAAAAAAAATGGAAGAGTTTCATCTTACTTTTTTTGAAGTAACCACTGCAATGGCATTTGAATATTTTGTTTTTATGGGTGTTGATATTGCTGTAATTGAAACCGGTTTAGGCGGCAGACTTGATGCAACTAATGTGTTAAATCCTTTAGCTTGTGTAATTACTCCCATAAGTCTTGAGCACACAAATATTCTTGGTGAAGATTTAGAACATATTGCATTTGAAAAATCTGAAATTATAAAACCTGGTTCAAAAACTTTTATCGGTTTAATGCCCGAAAAAGCTATTAAGGTTATTGAGAAGAAAGCCAACTCAGTAAAATCAGAGTTGTTTTGTCTTGAAGAATATATCGTTGAAAAAGGCGATAATATTCAGTTATATACAGAAGAAATTCAATTTGATGAATGGCTAGTTCCTTTAATAGGAAAACATCAAAAATATAATGCTGCACTTGCTGCTCTGTGTATAGCAAAATCTTTTGATGTTGATGATCCTTCGATAATCACAAATGGAATTAAAAATGTTGTTAAGAATACGAAAATACAGGGCAGATATGAAATTGCTCTGAATAAACCACGTATTATTCTTGATTCAGCACATAATCCTGAAGGTGTTGAATCTTTAGTTAATACATTTAAGCTTGAAAAAGCTAATTACAGTAAATCCATTTTATTATTCAGTGTAATGAGGGATAAAAATATCAAGCAAATGCTTTTAACTGTGAAAGATCTGTTTGATGAGATATATTTTTATGAATTATCTTATGAGAGAACGGCAAATATAGAAATGCTGAAAACTATTGCTGATTCGCTTTCAATCAAATATGAAATTATTGATGATTTGAAATTATTTTTAACTCAGTTTATCAATGGACCTAAAGATAATTGCCTTGTGGCAGCAGGAAGTATGTATTTATTAGGAGAAGTAAAGCCAATTTTAAGTAAACTTCTTTCTTGACAATATAAATCTAAGTATTTAATTTTGGGTTAAGACCTCGAGTTCCTTTCATACATATAGAAATACCACGAGAGCTTATCAGGAATACCAGTTTTGAAAATTATAAATCGTACATAAATTAAATAACAAAATAACAGGTGCTTAAGATGCCGATGGACATTTCCGATCTTAAATCGAAAAAAATTGTAGAGCTTAATGAAATAGCTAAAGAGCTTAACATTGCTGGTTACAGCGATCTTAGAAAGCAGGAGCTGATCTTTAAAATTTTGGAAGCTCAAAGTGTTAAGGATGGTTTAACTTTCTCAAAAGGTGTTCTGGAAGTTCTTCCGGATGGTTATGGTTTTCTCAGATCTTCGGATTATAATTATCTTCCTTCACCGGATGATATTTATGTTTCCCCATCTCAAATTAAAAAATTCAGCCTTAGAACAGGTGATTTTGTAAGCGGACAGGTAAGACCTCCGAAAGAAGGTGAGAGGTTTTTTGCTCTGTTAAGAGTAGAAGCGGTTAATGGGCAATCACCTGACCATATAAGAAACAGAACTTTATTTGATAACCTAACACCTGTTTATCCTACAAAAAAATTAATTCTTGAATCAGTCCCGGGCGAATATTCTACACGAATAATGGATATGCTTGCCCCGATTGGAAAAGGTCAGCGCGGACTTATTGTTTCACCGCCTAAAAGCGGTAAAACAGTTCTGCTTCAGAAGATTGCTAACTCAATTACCAGAAATCATCCTGAGGTAAAATTAATTATTCTTTTAATTGATGAAAGACCTGAAGAAGTTACCGATATGGAGCGTTCAGTAAAAGCTGAAGTTATCAGTTCTACTTTTGATGAGCCGGCAGACCGCCACGTGCAGGTTGCCGATATGGTTATCGAAAAAGCAAAAAGACTAGTTGAAGCAAAAGAAGATGTGGTTATTCTTTTGGATAGTATTACAAGATTAGCAAGAGCACATAATATAGTTATTCCTCATAGCGGAAGAATTTTATCGGGTGGTGTTGATTCTAATGCACTTCACAAACCAAAAAGATTTTTTGGTGCTGCAAGAAATACAGAAGACGGCGGCAGTCTTACTATTATTGCTACAGCGTTGATTGATACAGGAAGCAGAATGGATGATGTTATCTTTGAAGAGTTCAAGGGAACCGGTAATATGGAACTTGTACTTAACAGAGATCTTAGCGATAGAAGAATCTTTCCGGCAATTGATGTAAACAGATCAGGCACGAGAAGAGAAGATTTACTGATGAAAGAAGATGATCTTGCTAAAGTATGGATCTTAAGAAAAATTCTTAGCGATTTTAATCCGGTTGAAGCAATGGAATTTTTATTAGATAAAGTAAGGGGAACAAAAAACAATAAAGAATTCCTGAATAATATGAACAGTTAAATCTGATTCTCAACTCTTTTTAATAGGGCAATTAGTTTTCCGGTTTTAATAAATCGATTGTTTTTTTATTATCAGCATATAAGCTTTGTGCCAGAATGAAAAAATTATTTATTGTTACATTACTGTTAACATATAGTGTTTTAGCACAATCAGAAATTAATAGCCTTCGCGAAATCATTCAAGCAGGTAAGTATTATAATTCAGAGATACATTATTTTCCCACTAACGGTAGTTTTAATGTTTTCTATATTTATAAAATATCTTATTCACAGCTTTTCTTTGAAAAAATATCAGAGCAGTTCAAAGCAGGAATTTCAGTCAATATAGAAATTAAAGATTCTGCTGGACACGTTATTGACAGGGGTTTTGATAAACAAAATGTAACCGCTAAAGATTTTGATCAGTCAAACTCTGAAGAGCTTTTTATCAATGGTCTCATAAAATTTAACTTGCCAAAAGGTAAATATTCTTTTATTCCATTTATTTCTGATTTAATATCCAAAAGGGAAAGAAAGTTATTGCCTATACCGGTTGAGATTTCTGATTCAGTTTTAATTCTCAATCCGATTGTTATAAATCCTGCAAAAAGTTTATGCTCTAATGGTTATGAATTTTATCAGATTATAAACAATACTTCTGCAGTTCCTTTCAACCAACCGTATAACTCTTTACTGATTCCTGTTACTCGGAATAATATTAAAAATCTGAGATATTCAATCTCAAGTGCTGAAAGTACAATTGTTAAAGATCAGATAATAGATGAGGCGGTATTTTTAAATAATATTATTTCTATTTGTGATAAGAATGCTGCGTTGTATAAGTCAACCGATCAGGATTCAATCAAATATTTTGTCATTAAAAACTTTACTGCCGGCTTACCTGAAACTCCAATAAAAATTGAAATTACGATAGATAGTTTAAATTCATATAAACAAAAATTTGATATTGATGTTATTTGGATCCATAAACCAAAATCACTACTAGACCCTGAGCAGGCGATAAGATTCCTTGAAATAATCGAACCCAAAGAAGTTATAGCTGAATTGTTAAGTAAAAAAGATTATACAAAAACATTAAATCAATATTGGAAAACGAAGGATCCGACACCTACAACAACTTATAACGAGTTGATGAATGAATTTTATTCACGTATAGATTATTGTGATATAAAGTTTAAACCGATTGGCAACAACAGCGGAGCAAAAACTGATCGTGGCAGAATTTATATTAAATACGGAACGCCAGATACTATTGAACGGGACTCAAACATTGATGATAAAGTTGTTGAAACCTGGTTTTACAAGCAGTTAAAAAGATCATTTATCTTTATCGATAATGATGGAAACGGAAAATTTCAGTTGGTTGGTAATCAATGAGCAGAGTTATTTTTACTTGCGGCGATATTAATGGTATCGGGCCAGAAATTTCCATTAAACTTTTTTCTAAATTGCTGGCATCCAAGTCAAAAAAAACAATTGGATTTGTTTGTCCGATAAATGTCTTTAATTATTATTATAAATTACTCAAAGCTGATTTCAAATATCATCTTTGCGATAAAGATTTGTGTAGTGGCTCATCTTTAAATCTGATCCCAATGGAAGATTATAAATTAACTATTGGAAAAGCCACGAAGGATTCCGGTAAAGCTGCGTATAAATCAATTATAAGATCAATTGAATTTGTAAAAGAAGGCTTAGCAGATGCATTAGTAACGGCGCCTATTTCGAAAGCAGCTTTTAATATTGCAGGAATAAAATTTCCCGGGCATACGGAATTACTGGCAGCATCAGAAAAACAAAATAAATATTTGATGATGTTTTTGTCAAAGGATGTGAATGCTGCTTTGTTAACAATACATGAACCTTTGAAAGATATACCATTACTTATATCAAGAACAAAAATTATTGATGCATTGACTCTGATTCAAATGAGCGCTAAAAATGATTTTGCAATTCATAATCCAAGAATAGCAGTCCTTGGATTAAATCCACACGCTGGAGAAAATGGTAATATTGGGAGCGAAGAAAAAAACATAATTACTCCTGCTATTAAACAATTGAGTAAAAAGATAAGTGTAGATGGTCCTTTTGTACCTGATGCTTTTTGGGGGACAAAACTTTTTAAACGATATGATTTCGTTTTAGGTATGTATCACGATCAGGTATTGATACCATTCAAGTTGATGAATTTTGACAGGGGAGTAAATTATACTGCAGGATTAAAAATAATAAGAACTTCCCCAGATCACGGCACCGCATTTGACATCGCAGGAAAAGGAATAGCGAGTGAGCAAAGTTTATCTGAGGCTTATCGTTTTGCATTAAGGATCCATTTGAACAGGAAAAAAATAATTGAAAAAGGATAAGCATATTGATCCTTATAAGCATGTTGCTTTCATTTACCCGGATATAATGGATTTTGTGGATTACAAGTGGTGGGCAAAATACATCTATTCCATAACTGTAAATCATCTGAAAAAATCTCCATCTGTGCTTGAACTTGGAGCAGGTAATTGCAAAATGGCAGCCTATCTTTCTGAAGATTATAAGGATTACATTGCTTCCGATATTTCTTTAAGTATGTTATCAGGTTCTGTTTGTAAGATAAATAAAGTATGCTGCGATATGACAGCACTGCCATTTAATAAAAAATTTGATTTGATATTTTCAGCCTTCGACAGCATTAATTATCTTACCAGCAAAGCAAAATTGCAGACTTTGTTTCAGCAGGTTTATTCTAATCTTACTGATGAAGGGATATTTGCATTTGATGCAGCGCTAATTAATAATAGTTACAAACTCCAGAAAGTAGCAGAAACAAGTGGAAATTTTAATGGAATAAAATATTATCGTAAAAGTAAATTTTATCCTGTTAGCAGAATTCATAAAAATATTTTCAGAATTTATTTTTCTGATAAAGTAATCACAGAAATTCATACGCAAAAGATTTTTGAGTTTGAAACTTATTTTGAAGTCGCAGAAAAATGTAATTTATATGTTGCAGATTGCCTTAAAGCTTTTACATATCGTAAAGCAAAGGCAACATCTGACAGAGTACAGTTTATTATGAAGAGGAAAACATAATGCTCTCAATACAAAATGTAACTTTTAATTATGAAAATCAGCCGTTGTTTGATAATGTAAATCTTGAACTTGGTGCTGGAGAATTTGCATTTCTTATCGGGAAAAGCGGTTCAGGTAAGACAACCTTGCTCCAAATGGTGTATATGAATGTAATACCTGATTCCGGCTCAGTATCAGTAGGTAGTTTTAATAGTAAAACAATAAAGAAAAGTGAACTTCCGCATTTAAGAAGAAAAATCGGAATTGTGTTTCAGGATTTTAAACTATTAAATGACAGAAATGTTTTTGAAAACTTATCCTTTGTCCTGGAAGTAACAGCAACTCCCAAAAGAGAGATAAAAAAGAGAGTTAATGATGTTCTTAATGAAGTTGGTCTTTCACACAAAAGATTAACAAAACCTGATAAACTTTCCGGCGGAGAAAAACAAAAAGTAGCAATAGCAAGAGCAATTCTGAATGATCCGTTAATTATTCTTGCAGATGAACCTACCGGTAACCTTGATCCGGAAACTTCAGGTGAAATCCTTGATCTGCTTCAGAAGATCAACAAAAGAGGTACAGCTATTCTGGTAGCTACACATAATTATGATATGGTAAGAAAAGGGAATACACGCGTATTCAAAATCGAATCAGGAAAAATTCTTAAAGGATATCTAAAACAAAAAGATCAGTGATAAAGATTTTTTGCTTTTAGTGCCTCAATAATTTCTTTGTTTACATTTTCAATTGTATCAAGTCCGTTTACTTCAATTACTCTTCCTTTACTTTTATAATAATCAAGTACAGGCATAGTAGTGGATTTGAATACCTCTAAACGGTTTTTAATCACTTCTTCTTTGTCATCATTACGAAGATAGAAACTATTTTCTGCTCCACAATTCGGACAGGTTTTCATTCCTTCAATATCTTTTAGAACATAAATATTACCGCATTGTTTACAAGCACGCCGATTATTTAGTCTTTTGATTATTTCATTTTCATCCGCTGTAATATTTATCAGAACAGCATCATTAATTCCGATTTGTGAAAATAACTTATCAAGTGCTTCAGCTTGAACAGTTGTTCTAGGAAAACCATCCAAAATAAAACCCTTCTTACATTCATCAGAAGCGAGCACTTCCTTAATTAAAGCAATCATCAGATCATCCGGAACAAGTTCTCCCCGTGACATTATTTCTCCGGCTTTTCTGCCCAGTTCAGTTTGTTCCTTAACTGCTTTGCGTAATATATCACCTGTTGAAATATGAGGGATGTTTAAATTTTTTGAAATGATTTTTGCTTGTGTGCCTTTGCCCACCCCTGGTGAGCCGAAAAGTATTATCCGCATAATTTTAATTTTTTTTTATGCAAATTAGATTTATTTAAATACCTAAGCAAGATTTTATGATTTTATCAGAATATTTTTTCTGAACCTTTTCTATATTGATTAAAAAAAGATTTTAATAGTTGCTCGCTTTCTTTTGCTAGGATTCCGCTAAAAACTTTGATAGTATGATTTGTTTTAGAGTTTTCTGCAAGATTATGAATACTTCCGCAAGCCCCGAATTTAAGATCATTGACACCATAAAAAAGCCGATTTATTCTTGAAGCTAATAAAGCACCGGTACACATAATACAAGGTTCCATTGTTACATAAATATCACATTCATTCAATCGCCAGTTATCAAGATTATTTGATGCAGAAGTTATTGCGATCATTTCGGCATGAGCAGTAGCATCTTTTAATTTTTCTGTTTGGTTATAACCTCTTCCAATGATTTTATTGTTATGAACTACAACTGCTCCAACAGGAACTTCATTCTCTTCAAAAGCTTTTTCTGCTTCCTGCAGTGCAGCATACATAAATCTATATTGTTGTTCTTCAAATAACACTAAAAACCTTTCAAAAGAATTTTTATTTCATATTTAATTTAATGAATTTTCTTATTTCTGGATGAACGGTAAAAACAAAAATCATATCAATTTATTTTATATAAGTTATATACTATTCTCAAATTTCATATAGAAGGGTAACTATTTATAATAAAATGGATTAGAAAAAATATTTAGAATCAAATCTCGATAAATTATTTAATAAACAATTTATACTGTTTATGATAAATGGTAACAATTCTTGTCCAATAAAAGGATAATTTTGTATATAAAAATATTTTTATTTTATTTTGAAAGGATATGCTGAAATGAAAAGCTCATTAAAATTATTTACTTTATTATTTATTATAGTTTGTTTACCATATTTGACAATGGCCCAAAATGTATCTTCAGAACAAGGTAGTGAACTACTTACAAGTATGAATCAATATCTAAAAGCAGTTAATCTTGAAAAAGGTATTATATCAAGTAAGGATAATTTGAAAGATTTTCTTTCAATTGCTGTTGAGGATAACTGGAATAAGGATATCCGGTTCTGGGTTTCTGCTCAGTGGGGAACAAAAGACTATAACGGTTTTATTTCCAAACAATTTGAGTTAAAAGGCAATGATCTGACTTCAATTGGAAATGGGAACAGACCAGCCAAAAAATCAGAGGGAAAATATTTTGGAATTAACTTCGACGGCGATAATGATTATTGGGTGAATTCATCATTTAAATCTGCTCAGCCATTTAGCGTTTTCATTGTATTTAAAACAGATGAAACTAATGCAGAAAATGTTCTGTTGGAATCAGCCGGAACAAAAACTAATCAGATCAAAATTGAAAACGGAAAAGACGGAAAACCTGAATTAGTTATAGAAAGCGGTGGAACTTTTAAAATTCCCGGTCTTACTGATGGTGTTAACTATATCTTGATCGAATATAATCTGAAAGATTCAAAAGTTTTTATAAATGGTAAACTTGCTTATAATAATTCAATTGGACACAGCGATTTCGATGGGATTCAAATTGGGAAGGGAACTGTGAATAATAAATATAATTACTTCAAAGGTTCCATATACGAATTAGGTATTTTACAGACTACTTTAAATGATCAGTCGCGTAATACTCTATTTAATTTTATTAAGGAAACTTACAACTTAAGATAGAGCTCGTTTAACTAACTTAAACCCGCAGTAATTATTGATTTTGAAGAATTGCTGCGGGGATTTATTTTTAAAAAATTTTTATGAAATCTGAAAACATAAAAGTCCGTTAAAAAAAAAGTTTTACTTCATAATCAGCCTGTGGCTGAGAACCCTCAGACTATTAAATCAAATTTGGAATATTATTAAAAGAAAGTACACCCGGAAGGATTCGAACCCTCAACCCTTTGATCCGAAGTCAAATGCTCTATCCAGTTGAGCTACGGGTGCTTAATGCAAAATTACAATTATGTATAATCTGTTCAAAACCTGATTTTTTAACTTCTTGATTGCAAATAGAAATTAAACGATATTCGTTCTCCAAATTCCATTATATTTAATTTATAAACCATGAGAGAAATAAGAGAAAAAATTAATTCAATTGATGATCAGATTCTTAGGCTTTTAGCTGATAGAAGAAAACTCAGTGTTGAAATTATTAAACTAAAGAATCAGGAAAAATCTTCAATCCGTGATAAGGATCGTGAAAAAGAATTATTAACCCGTTTGTTAGAGATTGGTAAAGAATATGGGTTGGATACTCATTTTATAACCAAAGTATTTCAGGAAATAATAAGTGACTCAATTAAAATACAAAACAGATTTGTCCTTGGAGCAAATAAAAATAATGATAAATCAGAAATATTAAAGATTGCAATTCAGGGAATTGAGGGTTCATACAGTTATCTTGCTGCACAACAGTTCTTCAGCAATTCAGAAAAAGCAATTCATTTTAATAAACTCAATACATTTGATGAAGCGATTGATTCGGTTGAAGACGGCTCTTCTGATTATGCAGTTTTGCCTATAGAAAATACAACAAGCGGCAGTATTAATGATGTATATGATGCATTGATGAGTAGTAATCTTCATATTGTAGGTGAAGAAGTTTTTTCTGTAAATCATTGTCTGGTTGGGATTGATGAAGTTCCGTTAAGCGGTATCAAAAAAGTCTTTACTCATTATCAGGCTGCAAGACAATGTAGTAAATTTTTAAAATCAATTCCAAATGCAGTAGTTGAATTTTTGTCTGATACTGCTAGCTCAGTTGAATATATCAAAGAACAAGGTGATAATTCTTTTGCTGCAATTGCAAGCAAGGAAGCGTCTGATATTTTTAATACAGTAGTGTTGCGTGAAAACATTGCAAATCAACAGGGAAATTTTACCAGATTTATTATTTGCTCACGAGAACCGATAGTTGTTGATGAACGAATTCCTGCAAAAACTTCTCTGATATTAGCTACAACTCAAAAACCTGGAGCACTTGTTGAAGCATTGTCAGTATTTAAAGAATTTCATATTAATATGACTAAACTGGAATCAAGACCAATAATCGGAAATCCCTGGGAAGAGATGTTTTATCTTGATTTTCAGGGAAACATTCAAGATCATAAAATAAGATCCTTACTTGATCAGGTTGGTAAATTTACAAGATATTTAAAAGTATTGGGATGTTATCCTGTTAAAGATATTGACAGAACAAAAATCGATCGGCTTCCAGTTAAACCAAACGGAGATCATCAGAAAACAAATATTGAACAGGATACTTCTCAGAAAAAAACAAAATCAAAAATAACTTATAAGCTTGCCAGCAGAGAATATAAACAAGAAGATACGATTATCTCTGTTAAAGATGTTAAGATTGGTGATGGAAGTTTCGTGATAATTGCAGGACCTTGTTCAGTTGAGTCTTATGATCAGATAATGAAATGTGCAAGCGAAGTTAAAGAGAACTTTGCACATATATTAAGAGGTGGTTGTTTTAAACCCCGCACTTCACCTTATGCTTTTCAGGGACTTGGTTTTGAAGCACTTGATTATTTAAGATCTGCCGGTGATGATTATGACCTTCCAATTATAACAGAAGTTCTTTCAATTGAACAGGTTGAAAAAGTTGCTGCAAAATCAGATATATTGCAAATAGGTGCAAGAAATATGCAGAATTTCTCGTTACTTTCTGAAGTTGGAAGATCATTCCGTCCGGTGTTACTTAAAAGGGGTTTGATGGCTTCAATTGAAGAATTTTTAAACGCTGCTGAGTACATACTTGCACGCGGAAACAGACAAGTTATTTTATGTGAACGGGGTATCAGAACATTTGAAACCGCAACAAGAAATACATTGGACTTAAGTGCAATACCGGTTTTAAAAGAGTTGACTCATTTACCAATAATTGTTGACCCTTCTCATGCTATCGGACAAAGAGATAAAGTTATTCCACTTGCCAAAGCTGCAAAAGCCGTTGGTGCTGATGGCATAATGGTTGAGATTCATCCTGAACCGGAAAAAGCTTTAAGCGATGGTGAACAATCTTTAAGATTTGAACAATTTCGGCAGATGACATACGAACTTGAGAAAATGAATTGAATTAAATCAAGATAATTAATTTTATCAACTATCGACTCATTGGAATTTTAAATGAGATTATTTTTTTTTATTCAATTATTTAATTGTATAATGCAGCTATTCTAGTTCATCTTATCATTTTTATTTGTATGTATTCGTATAATTTCCACTTATGAAAAATGCAATTAAAATACTGTTTATTTTACTTTTAGTTAATATTCAGATATTAGCACAAAATAAACTGTTTAAAAGTCTAACTGTTCAGGAAGGACTTTCAGATGAAGATATTAATTGCATCATTCAGGATAAAAAGGGATTCTTATGGATCGGCACTGAAAGCGGATTAAACAGATATGATGGATACGAATTTAAAATTTTTAAATACAATCAGAATGATAAAAACAGTTTACCAAATAATAGTATATGGTCATTGTATGAAGATAAGAAAGGTAATATTTGGATTGGGACAAAAAGCGGCGATCTGGTCAGGTTTTCACCTATTGATGAAAAGTTTTATACCATTGAATTTGCAAATTCAAAGATTACCGATAATAGTATTACTTCAATAATCGAAGATACAAAAGGAGATATCTGGTTCGGTACTTATTCAAATGGGTTATACAGATATAAAATATCTAACGGACAAATTAAAAATTGGGATTATGAACGAGATTTACCAAATACTTTAAGCAACAATTATGTCACATCACTTTTAGTAGATAAATATGGCGGTATCTGGGCTACGACCTACAATGGATTAAATTATATCAATCCAAATGAGGATGAAAATAAGATTGTTGTTTATCGAAATAAACCCGGAAATAATAATTCAATAAACAATGATTTGATTTGGAATATATCAGAATCAAAATATGATGATGATCTTTTATTTATTTGTAATGCGGGAGGTTTAAACACCTATAATCAGAAATCTAAAAAATTTGGTCAGATTAATTTTGTTATCGAATATCCTTCTCAATTCAGCAGCGGCGTTGCATCAGTTGTAGAAGATAAAAGCGAGAATGAAAATATTTTATGGATTGCAACTTATGGAGGACTATTTAAACTGGATTTAAATTCAGGCAAGTCAAAACAGTTTATTGCTGATAAAGAAAATTCTCTGGGACTTATCACAAATCAAATTGACCGGATTATGATGGATAAGTCAGGAGTTCTCTGGTTAATAACAGATAAAGGACTAAACTATTTACCTTCTTCCATAAAAAAGATTAATTATTCCTTTTTAGATTATTTATCGCAACCAATAGTTCAGGAACTATTTAAAACTGATATTAAAGCTATCTTAGCTTTAGACAGCAGAACTACGATTTTGGGATCACCTGATGGAGCATTTTCAATGACAATCAATAATGGAAATATCACTTTAAAAAAAAATGAAGAGATAAGTAATCTCAATATTTGGTCGTTGGAAAAAGGAAGTGATAATTCCATTTGGATCGGTACTTACGGTAATGGATTATTTAACTACAATCTCAAAACAAAAAAGATAAAAAAATATCCAATTGAATCACCAACTTTTAAAACGTCTGCTTTTGAATATATAAGAACATTAAAGTTAGGTGATAATGATACGCTTTGGGTGGGTTTTTGGGGCGGAGGATTAGGTGCATTAAATACTGTAACAGGTAAATATAAGATTTGGATACCGGACCCGGCTAATCCAAACAGCATTAGTTATAATGACATATCTAAAATACATTTGGATAAATCCGGACGGGTTTGGATTGCAACTAATGGCGGAGGGTTAAATTTATTTATACCCAAAGATGGAGGTAAGTTTTTACATTGGACATATTCAGCTAACGATAAGAACAGCATTTTAAATAATGCACTACAATGTATTACCGAACAACAAACAAATAATAGCGACGAAACAATCCTGTACATAGGTTCTGATATAGGACTGAATAAAATGATTATTAAAAACCGTGGTAAAGATATTTATGATTTAGAGGTGAGTTTTATAAATCTTTCAGAACAATTAAATATTCCGGATGTATCAGTCAGAAGTATCGTTTTATATTCTGATGACATTTGGATTACTACAAATAAAGGTATTTATCAATACAAATCCGGAAGTAAAAAATTATTCAATTATGGGATTTCAGATGGCTGCGGTTCTTTAATCTTCAATTCAAATGCTGAAGTTAAATTAGCTGATAACAGTATTATTTTTGGCAGTGCTAAAGGTCCTGCATTATTAAATCCAAATATGATTGATCACTCTTATTTTGAACCTAATATTGTTTTTACCGACTTTTTGATTTTTAATGAAAGTATTTCAAACAAAGATAAAACACCATTAAATAAAAGTATTGCATACACAGATACAATAATATTAGCATACTCAGAAAATGTTATTACATTTAAATTTTCTGCTCTTGATTTTAATTCCAATGAAGGGCTCAATTATGTTTATAAAATGGAAGGGTTTGATAATAAATGGACTCAGCTAAATAAAACAAACAGTGCATCATATACGAATCTAAATCCGGGCAATTATATCTTTAGAGTTAAGGGAACTAATAGTGATGGTAAATGGGGAACAAAAGAAGCTGATATTCAAATTAAAATTAAATATCCCTGGTGGCGTACTATTTGGGCTTATATAGCTTATATTATTGTAATTATAGTAATTCTTCTACTTATCAGGAGGTTTGAAGTTAGCAGAACACATCTTAGAAATGAATTAAAAAATCTTGAGTTTGAAGCAAAGAAATTAAAGGAAATCGAAATGATGAAATCAAGATTCTTTGCAAATATCTCCCACGAATTCAGAACACCTTTAATGCTTATCAAAGGACCTCTTGAACAATTACTTATTAAAGAAGGTAATTATGATGAGCTTACCAGAATGGCTTATAACAATACGGGAAAATTAAAATCATTAATTGATCAATTACTTGATTTATCTAAACTTGAATCAAATTTAATTCCATTAAATACAAACAAAGTTGATCTATCTATAATAATTAAAGGATTTATTTATTCTTTTAAAACTGTTGCTGAGCAGAAAAATATTGTTCTTGATCTCGATTGCCCTGACGAAAAGATGATTGCAGAAATTGATTTAGATAAATTTGAAAAGATTATTAATAATCTGCTTTCAAATGCATATAAGTTTACCCCTGCAGGCGGTTCAATTTTGGTTTCTGTTAAAAAGAGAATTTTAAATGATCAAGCATTTTATGATTTAATAATTAAAGACAGCGGAATAGGAATACCTGAGGATAAAATTTCAAAAATATTTGATAGATTTTATCAGGTTGATGATTCCTCAAACAGAAGTTATGGTGGCTCCGGTATTGGATTATCTTTAGTTAAAGAATTTGTAGAGCTGCATCAATGGGAAATTTCAGTTAAAAGTAGTCCAAGTAAAGGAACTCAATTTTTAATATCAATACCGGCAATTTCATCCGAAATAGCTGAAGATGTTGATTATAAGCTTACTGAAGTTCAAACAGCAAAGCAATTAAATGAAGTTCTAATATATAATCAGAATGATGAAGAGCAGATATTATTGTCAAAAGATGGTGAAACCAAACCAACAATTCTGATAGTTGAAGATTCAAAAGAAGTAAGACAATTTGTTAAAGGATTGTTAGTTGATAGTTATTCTATAATTGAAGCTGAAGATGGAAAAAAGGGGATTGAAATGGCTATCAATATTTTACCGGAACTTATTATAAGTGATGTAATGATGCCGGTAATGGATGGTCTTGAATTTTGTAAGAAAATTAAAACTGATATTCAGACTTCTCACATTCCGGTTATTTTACTTACTGCTAAAGCAACAGGTGATAGTAAATTAGAGGGATTGGAAACAGGAGCTGATGAATATCTGACAAAACCATTTGAGTTAAAAGAATTACTCATCAGAGTCAAAAATCTTTTAGAATCAAGAAGAATATTAAAGGAAAAATTCAGTAAAGATGTTTATGTTAAACCTGAAAACATCGCTGTCAATCAATTAGATAAAGAGTTTCTGGATAAAGCATTTCAGGTAGCTGAAAAAAATATAGATAAGCCGGAATTCGATTCTGAAGAATTTGCAAAAGAGATGTATTTAAGCCGAAGTCAATTCCATAGGAAACTGCAAGCAGTTACCGGACAGGCACCGGGAGAGTTTATGAGAATCTTCAGATTAAAAAAAGCTGCTAAATTACTTCTTGAAAAAAAATTCAGTGTTACACAAATTGCGTACGAAGTTGGTTTTAACAGTCCCTCACATTTTACAAAAGCATTTAAACAAATGTTTAATTGTTTGCCATCAGAATATGTTAACAAAAACAACTTTTAGCCAAAATATTTAATTCTTTTACAAAATTCCAGACTTGCAACATTTTCGCTATTCTTTGACACAAATTCGATAGCAGCAGCTTTATCTGAAGATTATCTTAGCAGTTAAAATTTATAAAGACTATTTAATAAAACTTAAGCAAAATCTGATTAAAGCTAAGCAGTAATTCCATTTTGAAATGGAATTACTGTCAGAATTTAAATAAATAATAATTATTGCAAACATTATGGGGTTATTTGTTAAATGATTAAAAATTTTAAGAAAAGCTTTTTAGATTATGTAAGAAAAAATTTATTTAGGCTCTTTTATTTATTCATTCTATTGACATTAATCATTTTGGTTTTTAACCACCATAAAGCCAAAGAAAGTGATAAAATAGAGCATACGATTTTTAAGAATTCAGAAAGATTAATTAAAAAAGCTGCTTCGATGGATAAATTTTAATTAATCATTTTAAGAATAAATGAGTAGAAAATACTTTGATAAATCTTTCATATTGAACGTTTAAAAGAAATAACTAAAAAGATATAAACTTCTAGAACATTGCAAATAATGTCTGAGTTTTTACATTTTGCAACAAATCCGCTAATATTTGACACAAAAACGACGGATATGCTTTAAATTATTAAATAATTTTCTGCAGAAAATTAAAAAAGAAAAGGAATAATGCTAAAACACAAATTTCTCCTAATTGACTTATTGAAATATTTGTCGATAACAATTTTTGTAATTATGACTTTAATATGTACAAGCAATGCTTTTGCACAAGAAGTTTATGTTATAAACTCATTAGCAGATGATGAGTTTTCATCTGCTTACGACGATCCGAATACTCCCGCTGACGAATCAAAAGACGGAATATGCGGAGATGAGCTGGGTCGTTGTACGCTCAGAGCAGCAATTGAAGAAGCATATAATAGAAATGCTGCAGCTAAATTCATTTTTAATGTTTCCGGCACTATAGACCTTTATAATTTTCTTGAAATTCCGGACAATTGTGAAATTGACGGAGCAAATCAAATAGAAATAAGTGGTTTTTATCCAATTTCAGCAGTGGATAATACAAAGATCAAAGGGCTAAGAATTTCTACTACATTTGGAGTTGAAATAAGCGGTACAAATAACATAATTGGAGATCCAAATCATTATAACGAGTTTGTAAATTCATATACTTCTTTGATTATTACTGGAGATAATAACAAAGTAATAAACAATTATTTTGGAATTACTAAAGATGGCAATCTGATGCCTAATCAATATGGGCTTATGGTAGCAGGTAGTAATAATGAAATTGGTGAAGTGGACCCTTCAAATGGAAATGTATTTTGCGGAAATCAAACTTCAGCCATTGAAATTGCAACCGGTAGTGATAATAAAGTTAAAAATAATCTTATCGGAACAACTGCTGATGGAAGAACTGATGCTGGAAATAAGACAGGCATACTTATAGGCGGTTCCGATAATAATATTATTGGCGGCGAAACCTGGGAAGAAGGGAATGTTATTTCCGGAAATAATACAAATGGAATTTTTATTACAGCTTCTCCACCTGATAGTTACTCAGATAATAATATTATTTCGCATAATATAATTGGTCTAAAACCTGATAAGTCAACTTGGATACCTAATAACAGCGGTATTACTATAACCAATGCAACAATGGGTGCACAAATTTATGATAATATAATTTCTGGTAATGATGGAAATGGTATTGAAATCTTTGCTTATGATGAAGATTCATTTACTCTCTCTCATGTTATTTATAGAAACTTTATTGGAACCGATGGAGGTGAAAATGTGTTGGGTAATGATGGATACGGAATTTATATCGGTGGTAATGTTAAAATAGTTGCAGTCGGGCAGGATGAAAGTAACAGATATGAGGGAAATACAATTGTTGGGAATCGTGTAGGCGGCGTATATATTTCTGCACTCGCAGGTTTTTCACCTGAGAGAATAGTTGTAAGAGATAATAAAATTAACACAAACGGTATATTGAATTTGTATGTTGATACTTCTGCAAATATCGGAATAAAACCACCTTATAATCTAAAATACAATTCAGGATTAATAACAGGAAAACATTTACTGAAAGGTGCTATTATTGATATTTATAGTGCGAAAAGATTTGAACTTGCTCCTTCAGCTTATTTCAGAATAGGAACAACACACACCGATTCGCTTGGTAATTTTTCATATTATACAAATCAAAATATTGAATCAATCGCTGTTACGGCAACTGAATATGTATGGGGAAATACTTCAAGCTTTGCTAGATTGGATATTGTAACTGATGTTGCGGATGAATTAAAAACGGTGACAGATTATTCATTAAAGCAAAACTATCCTAATCCTTTTAATCCATCTACAAGAATTTCTTTCTCAATTCCGAAAGAAGAATTTGTTTCATTAATAGTTTATAATTCTCTTGGTGAAGAAGTTGCAGAACTTGTCAAGGAAACCAAATCGGCAGGTAATTATTCTGTTTCATTCAATGCGGGAGAATTAACAAGCGGAATCTACTTCTATCAAATAAAAGCGGGAGATTTTCTTGAAACAAGAAAGATGATTCTGATGAGATAAAAATTTTAATAAAATTTTTAGGAGAACCAAAAATGAAACCGTATAAAAATTTCTTTTGTCTTTTAGCAGCAACTATCTTTCTGGTAACTGCATACAAAACAAACGCCCAGTTAAATATGACAGTCAATTCTCTGGCTGATGATGAATATGCTTATCCTTATGATGATCCTAATACACCGGAGGACGAATCACAGGATGGAATTTGTAATGATGAAATGGGTCGTTGCACAATAAGGGCTGCGATTGAAGAATCATACAATATAAGCCAATCTGTTTTTCTAACCTTTAACGTTAATGGGACAATAAACCTTACTGATGTTTTATACCCTGTTGACGGAAGTGTCATCTGGGCTGACAATGCAATTGAAATGAGTGGATTAAACTGTTTTGAACTCGATAACAATTGTCAGATAGAGGGTGTGAAGTTCAATAATACAGCATATAATGCAGTATCAATAATTGGGTACAATAATATCATCGGACCTGACAATCTTTTTTTAAATGGTTATATAGGTCTTATTGTAGAGGGCGATTCTAATTTTATCGGACGAAATTACTTTGGAATTGATACTAATGATGTTCTTGGCCCAAATCAAATAGGCATCATGGTAACCGGGAGCAATAATACATTAACTACAAATTTTATATGCGGTAATCAGGCTGGTATATCGATATCGGAAGGAAGTGGAAATGTAATAAAGGAATGTATTATTGGCACAAATGTTAATGGTGAACCTGGACTTGGTAACCAGATAGGTATTAATATAGCCGGTTCAGATGCAAATTTAATAGGTGGAGAATTATTAATTAACGGTAACATAATCTCAGGGAATACAGTTGCGGGAATTATAATTTCAGGTGTACCGCCGGATAATTATTCGGTAGGGAATTATTTCTTTAATAATATTATTGGACTTGATTTTGCGGCTTTGTTTGCAATTCCTAATGGCAACGGGGTTGTAATTACAAATGGAGCAAGAGTAGAATTTTTTGGACAAAATATAATCTCCGGTAATAATCAAAGCGGTGTTCATATTTTTGGTTATGATTCTGAAACATTATCCTATGGACATACATTTGCAGAAAATTACATTGGGATTAATATTGTCGGAGATAAAGTCCCGAATGGAATGAATGGAATTAATATCTGGGGAAACGTAGAAGATGTTACTATCGGGACAAACTTATCAGGTCAGCATTTACCGAATATAATAGTTGGAAATCAAAATTCGGGAATTTCAGTATCAAGTCAATTTGGTTTTGATCCTTCAAAAATTTTATTCCGAAAAAATCTGATTTACCAGAATGATAATTCAAATCTGTTTGTCTCAGCTCAGTCAAACAATGGCTTACTGCCGCCATATTCTCTTTCATATAATAATAACACAATTGCAGGAATTTGTGATGTCCCTGGTGCATTGATTGATATTTACAGAGCAAACATTAATGAATTTTCCCCTTCAGCATATGAATGGCTTGGATCAACGACTGTAGGAAATAATGGTGTTTTTTCTTATGAGATTACAAATCCTCAAATAGAAGCAGTTTCTCTTACTGCAACAACAAGCACCGGCAACACATCAGGTTTTGCATACCTTGAATTAATAACAGATGTGGAAAAAGATGATAATAATATTCCGACAGAATATTTTCTTAGTCAGAATTTCCCAAATCCATTCAACCCATCAACAAAAATTAATTTCTCAATTCCGCAGGAAGAGTTTGTTTCACTTAAAATTTTCAATTCTCTGGGTGAAGAAATTGCTGAACTTGTAAATGAAACCAAACCGGCAGGTAACTATTCAGTTTCTTTTGATGCTTCAGGATTATCGAGCGGGGTTTATATCTACAGATTAAGCACTGGCGCTTCAGTTCAAATGAAAAAAATGATTTTAAACAAGTAATAAATAACTAATTCAATTAACTCATAATATAAAAGGAGCAAAAATGAAAAAAATAATGTCTAGTCTTTTCTGTATCTCAATAATTATACTCGTAATGTTTATCGGATGTTCGAAGGATAATTCAGGTAATCCCGTTGACCCGGGAGGTGGAGGTACTGTTAGTAATGAAGCAAAACTCACCTTAAATGGAGGTTCATTTGTAAACCAGGCGGTAACATTATCAAACGGCACATCAACATACTCCACTGTTGACACTGCAACAGCAATCCTTTTTTCGGGAAAATTAAACTCTGATTCTTTATACTTTTTTGTTGTATTCCAAGGTAAACAGACAGGTGTTATAAATTGGAATGATAATAATGGTGTTTTATTTTATAAAAAAAGTTCCTCAGGCTTAAATATGTATATTGGCAGTTCACAAGGTTCAACAACTATATCTTCTTATGGTTCGGTTGGTGGTAAGGTGGATGGAAGTGTAACAGGTAAAATGATTGATGCAACGACACAGACAGAAGTAAACATAAGTGGCAATTTTTCTTCTACAAGAACCCCGGACATAAACTAATGTAAATCAGTCTGAGGGTATTTTGGGAATATCCTCAGACTTGCTCTGTTTTATTTCTGTAATTAACTTCATCTGATTTTCAAGTTAGTCAAATCAAATGTTCTGATCAGGTTACATCTCAAATTTATTTTTTTTCTGCTTGCAATATTTTTTTTACTTTTACAATGAGTTTAATTCAAATAATATTTTAGATACTTAGCAGGAACTGAAATGAGAAAAACTTTTCTTCTTTTTATAATAATCTTATTTACAAATTTTAATTTCAATAATGCCCAATCTGTTCAGGAGTTTTATAACATTAAAAATTTTCAAACTGAAGAAGGCTTATCAATTAAAGATTGCAAAATAGGATACAGAACTTTTGGAAAGCTTAATAACGATTCATCAAATGTGGTAATTTATTGCAGTTGGTTCGGCGGAAACTCAGAAGCAATCGGAACCTTAATAAATAAATATAATTTTATCGATACAAACAAATATTTTATTATTGCAATTGATGCATTAGGAAATGGAGTATCATCCTCAATCTCTAATTCTGATCAACCTGATTCTGTTTTTTATAGCTTGTCAATTTCTGATATGGTAAATGCTAATTATAGATTACTGACTGAACATTTCAAATTAAAAAAGATTTATGCTGCAGTAGGCGGTTCTATGGGCAGTATGCAGGTTCTTCAAATGGCTGTTACTTATCCGGATTTTTCTAAAAATATTATTGCTTATGTAGCTACACCACGATTAACAAGTTCTGATCTTTTATGGATGGCAACTCAGGAAAATTTAATCGAATCAACTTTAAATTCGGGAATGAGTGAAAGAGAAGTAAGAAGATTATCCGAAATAATTTCAGTTAACTTTGCCAGAACTCCTGATTATGTAACTAAAAATGTTAAAACTCCTGAATTCGGAGATTATATAAAATCTTTTGATAAAGAACCGAACAAAGTTTTTACATTGCAAAATTATTTAACTCAGCTGAAAGCTATGATGAAGCACGATATTTCCAGATCTACTAAAAACTTAATGGAAGAAGCAGCCAAAAAAATTAAAGCTAAATTATTTATTATCGTAAGTAAATCTGATTTATTGCTTAATCCATCCGAAGCAATAAACCTTGCTAACTTAACTTCATCAAGACTTTTAATATTGGATAATAACTGCGGTCATCTGGCAGTAAGCTGTGAGCTTGAAAGAGTAAAAGGTGAGATTGCAAACTTTCTACAGGAGTAATATTTATTAAATGTTTTTAGTCTGAATTTACTTTTTTAAGCTGCCCAAAATAACTGGGAAGTATTTAGGAAGTTTATTTATCCGTATTTTCTGATTTAGGATATTTTCCGGTCAACTTATTTAACCATCTATGAAAACTATGAATTGATTTAACCGGTTCTACAAACATTAAAATACATTCGCCGGAAATAACTTGCATTCCGTTTTCTTTACAATATTCAATCGCATTTTTTGATTCAGAGCTTTGCTGCATCCAGATGTATTTTATTCCCAGTTCTTTTGCCTCTCGCACAATATTCTCAGTTACTGCAGGAGGAACGACAGTAATTAAACCATCAATTTTATTTCCGATCTGAGAAAGTGAAGAATGAAGTTTAACATCTTTCCAAAATCCTCCATTCTTATTAACTGCAAAAACATTATAACCATTATCCTTTAAATGATTATATACTGAAATTCCAAATCCAATTCCTTTAGAAGATACACCAACAACTGCAATGTTTTTTAGTTCAGTAAATGATTTAATGACAGATATATCCATTAACAATTTCTTTCTATTAAACATTTCAAAATTAAATTTATTTTTACAAAAGTTTATATAAAAAAAAACAATCTTAATAAATTCTTATTTCATAAAATATATTCTATTACTTAACTTTGGTTACTTTTTTTCATACTAAATTGAGTTACAATGAATTACGAAGAAGACAAACCAATTTCTTATTGTGGAATATTTGGTATCTATGGATACGAAGGAGCTTCAGCCCAGGTATATTATGGATTACACGCTTTACAGCACAGGGGACAAGAAGCCAGCGGAATTGTTACACGCTCTTTTAATGGTGATAACAAACCTCATTTTAACATTGTTAAAGGTGAGGGATTAGTTTCCGAAGTCTTTGAAGATTTATCAATTCTTTCAGATGTTCTTATCGGTAATTCCGCAATCGGGCATAACAGATACTCTACAACCGGCACTGCAAAATCCAGGAAGAACATACAACCTTTTATGGTTAATTATAGAATGGGTAATCTTGCAATCGGGCATAATGGAAATCTGACAAATGCAAAAGAACTAAGAGAAGAATTAGTTAACGAAGGAGCAATCTTTCAGACAACAAGCGATACAGAAGTAATATTACATTTAATTGCCAGAAGTAAACTCGATAATCAGATTGATCAGATAATTGAAGCACTTCGCAGAATCGAAGGAGCATATTGTTTGGTTATTTTAACAGATGATAAATTAATTGCAGCAAGAGACCCTCTGGGATTCAGACCATTATCTGTTGGTAAACTTAATGATGCATTTGTAGTTGCCTCCGAAACTTGTGCATTCGATATACAGCACGCTGAATTTTTGAGAGAGGTTGAACCTGGAGAACTTATTGTTATTGATGATGAAGTAATTAGAACCGGAAATATAAAATCATTTAAAATTAATGGTAATCCCGAACCAAAAAAGTTTTGTGTATTTGAATACATATATTTCTCACGTCCGGATAGTTTTATTTTCGGACATAATGTTGATAAGATGAGAAGAAGACTTGGCAAGGTGCTTGCTAAAAATCATCCCGTTGTAGATGCAGACGGAGAAAGTGTATTTGTAATCAGTGTTCCTGATAGTTCAAACACTACTGCACTGGGTTATGCAAGAGAATTGGAAAAAATGGGAATTGATTCCAGATTAGAGATCGGTTTGATAAGAAGCCATTATATCGGGAGAACTTTTATAAAACCCGGTCAATCGAACCGGGAAATGGGTGTGAGAATAAAATTTAATATTGTTAAAGGAGTTCTTGAAGGAAGGACAATAGTACTTGTTGATGACTCGATTGTAAGAGGTACTACTTCCAAACAGCTTGTACATTTATTAAGAGAAGCTAAACCAAAAGCCATACATCTCAGAATATCTTCTCCACCGATTATGCATCCCTGTTTTTACGGTATGGATTTCCCAAGCAGTGAAGAACTGATTGCCTACCAAAAAAAAGGTAACATTGAAGAGATTAAAAAGTATCTTGAAGTTGATAGTTTAGAATACTTAACTATCGATGAGATGTTGGAAGCAGTTTCTGAAGCTGGTAAAGATAATTTTTGTACTGCCTGTTTCTCCGGAAACTATCCGACTAAAATTAATACTAACTTCAAAAAGGAGATGTATGAAGTTTAAGCCGGCATTTCTGCTTATCATTATAATTCTTTTTTCATTTTCATCAATTGCACAAACAACGTACTTCATTAAATATAAAAGTAGTGTGCCGCTTAGTGCAGTTAATGATAGAATATCAGAGCAAAAGATCTCTAATGCATTTGCGAACAGGCAAATAAATTTACCTGAATTTCAAATGGACTACTTTGCCAAAGGATTGGGCAGGGGAGAAGAAGTTCTGGGGAGAATTGTTAAAATACATTTTTCTGAAAATGTTGATGTTTCAGATTTCAACTCAATACTGTCTAACGATCCTGATATTGAATATATTCAAACAGCAAATAATTATCAGGTTGATTTCACACCTAATGACAGTCTTGTTAATAACCAATGGGGATTAGAAAAAATAAAAGCATTTGATGCATGGAACATTACCCAAGGCTCTGATACGGTATTGCTTGCTATTATAGATACCGGAATTGATTATGAACATCCTGATCTGAAAAATAAAATTTTTATAAACCCTGGTGAAACAGGTCTTGATCAATATGGAAATGACAAAAGAACAAATGGAATAGATGATGACGGAAACGGTTTTATTGATGATTATATGGGCTGGGATTTTACTGATAGATTAGGATTTCCTTTTGATTCAACCGGAGGAGATTACCTGGATTGGGATAATAATCCTTATGATGAGAATGGGCACGGTACATACATCTCAGGAATTGCTGCGGCTGAAACAAATAATTTTACCGGAATAGCTGGTGTAGCTCCATTAATTAAAGTTCTGAATCTTCGTGCTTTTGATCCCGGAGGATATGGTGAAGAAGATGACGTTGCAGCTGCTATACTTTATGCTGTGCAGATGGGTGTAAAAGTTATTAATATGAGTTTTGGTGATAATGCATTTTCTTATGTATTACGAGATGTGATAAGATATGCTTATAGTCAGGGAGTTGTACTTGTAGCAAGTGCAGGTAATTCAGGTTCAAATATGCCCCATTATCCATCCGGTTATTCAGAAGTAATTTCAGTCGGAAATTCGACGCGTGAAGACTATGTTGCAACAAGTTCAAATTATGGTTCCACAATTGATCTGGTTGCTCCAGGTTCTTCTATATTAACAACTTCAAGGAATAATGGATATGCTGAAATAGGTGGAACCTCTGCATCTGCTCCATTTGTGTCTGCAACTGCAGCTTTAATCCTCTCACGTAGTAATTTTACTAATGAAGAAGTTAAACAAATCATTAAATCTACTACTGATGATATTGGTGAGCCAGGTTGGGATATAAAAAGTGGAGCAGGAAGATTAAATTTATTTAAAGCTCTTTCTGTTACCGCACCATCAGTTATTAAATTTCATTCGCCTACTCAGGATTTCGCAACTTCAGGCAATAATATTCCGATTAATATATCAGTCCTTTCTCCTTATTTTTCTTCATTCAGTATGGAGCTTGGAGTTGGATTTAATCCTAAAAACTGGACGAACCTGATAAATAATCAACAGTATCAGATTTCAAATGAAGAGATATTGAATTTAGATGTATCAGGATTTGCTGATACAGTCTATACTTTAAGATTAATAGTAAATCAAACAACAGGCAGAACACTTGAAGAAAGAGTTAATTTTTATATCGATAGAAGTGCACCGATTGCTGAATTGATTTCACTAATTCCAGCTTTTTATGGAGATAAAACAACTGTTCTCGCTTCTGTTTATACTAATGATCCTTCGATTGTTCGAATGTATTATAAGCTTTATGGAACCACTAATTATAGTTTTGTTACATTAGACGGTTTTACTATAAATAATCAATTCGTAAAATCATTACATTATGGTTTTATACCTAAAGACCTGATAAATCAAAACTCTTTATATGAGATTTATTTAGAAGCCGAAAATCTTGTCGGATTAAAGACAATTATAAAAGATAAAAATAATGATTTTATCGTTTCAACTTCATTTGAAAGTGAACTCTCAACGGATTTTGTGCAGCCATATAGTTTACCATCGGGAAGTATTTTCGAGGATCAGCTTTCGTTAGTTAATAATTCAAAAGATATTATTTTGAGAACAAATGCCTCGCCTAAAATATCATCAATCTATTCTTTTCAGAATAATGAATTTGTTCTTGTTGATTCCCTTAACGATCGTATCGTTAAAGCTGCCGGTGATTTTAATAATAATGGTTTAACTGATCTGTTAGATTATTTTGTTCGCGATGGCTTTATAGATGAACAAAACAGTTCCAATTCTTATTCTTTCTCGGAAAAATATTCAAATACTGGTGGCAAGTTCTGGCCTATCTTAGCTGAAGATGTTGATAATGATGGTATAACAGAAGTATTTAGTGTTTTTAACGATTCCACAGTTGAAGTTTGGGAAGTTAGTTCATCATTAGATCTTAATAAAGTAGCCACACTAACAAATTTTTCTCCATCAGGATTTGGTTTCAATATAATTAATTCACCTAACGCTGTAATTACTGATATTGATGGAGATGGCATAAAAGAATTCTGGATGATAGACCAGGATGGTGATATTTTTGGATATAAGATCACCGGTAATAATAAATTTGAAAAAGGTTATGTAATTCAAACAGGTTTCTTAGGTTCTTCAGCTTATCTTACAGCAGGCGATTTTAATGGAGACGGCAGACAAGAGCTGGCAGTTTTGTTGCATTCAATAGATGAACTTGATATTTCTCCCTTCTACAGACTTGTTGTATTTAATATATTAAATAATCAGGTTAACTTCTTATTTGATCAAGCCTTAATTGATGCATCTACAGAGTTTAATAATACCTTTCGCAGATCAGAAAATAGCATAAGATTCAAAGATATTGATAATGATGGTGCAGATGAATTAATACTTTTTGTATTTCCATATTCTTACATTTTTAAATTTGATTTCGGTTTAGTAAAAGTAATTTCTTATAGAGAAAATATTAATTCGAATTCGATATTTATAGGAGATTTAAATGATAATGGAATACCTGAAGTAGCATTTCCGACAGAGAACGGAATACAGTTTGTTGAATTTGCTTTCTCTAATCAGGCTGCTAAACCGCTTGGATTGAACGGTTTTAGTTTATCCGGTTCTGCAATCCAGTTAAAATGGACTGCTCTTGCTGAACGATTTTACATTTACAAGGGATCAACACCGGATAATTTAGTATTAGTTGATTCTTTGGTTTTTGGACCAAGTTATATTGATAATGCTGTAGAGTTAAATAAAAATTATTATTATGCTGTCAGGTCGTATGATCCGACCAAACCAATTCCTTTATCAGGTATGAGTAATATAATTGAAGTTTATTCACATATACCTGCAGTGCCGATAAATGCTGTAAGTAACAGCAGCAGAAGTGTTATTGTTTCATTTTCTGAAAAGATGAAAAATACAATTGATAATCTTCAATCGTTTAGTGTTTCTGGATACGGTTATCCTAACTCTATAACAGCAAATAATCAATATTCATATTTATTAACTTTTAAGTCAGATTTTCCTGAAGGGGAATATCAGGTAATTGTAAAAGACATAAACGACTTTTATGGCTCACCAATTAAAACTGATACTTTAACATTTACTATAACATCAAAACCAGAAGATCCATCGTTCTATGTTTCAAATTTTGAAATTATAAATTCATATAAAATAAAAATTGCATTTAATTTTCCTGTAGATCAGACATCTGCTTTGAATACAAGTAATTATGTTTTTTCACCTGATAATAAAGTATCTTCAGTTCAAATTGATCAATCAGATTCTAAAATTATATATTTGGATTTAACAGGTAATAAACCTGTAGGTTCAGTAGGGAAGGAGTATGTTTTAAGGATTGAAAATTTAATTTCTGATGCAGCATCCGGTGGCGTTCGAATTAATTCAGGAGCGGGCAGTTATCTGGTATTATCGATATTTGCCAAAGATCTCTCAAATGTATTTGTATATCCAAATCCAACAAAAGAGAACTCTGAAAAAATTACTTTTGCAAATCTTCCTAAAAGAGCTAAAATTACAATT
This sequence comes from Bacteroidota bacterium, assembly GCA_022708025.1. Lineage (GTDB taxonomy): Bacteria > Bacteroidota > Ignavibacteria > Ignavibacteriales > Ignavibacteriaceae > IGN3. Next base: position 32,706 of record JAKIZM010000008.1, read on the forward strand.
TGGTCAATTGATGGGAAAATGATTTTTGAGTTAGAAGAAAATGATGGCAATGGCGGTGTGGATTTTGATCTTAAAGATTTTTCAGGCAACAGATTATCAAGCGGTGTTTATATTTATCGTGTCGTTCAATTAGATAATATGGGGAATGATGGTGAAGAAAAACTTGGAAAGTTTGCAATCATAAGATGAAATTTTCCAGGCAAGATATATTCACAATCTCAAACGGAATTAGTTTATTAAGACTTCTTCTGGTTATACCTCTTTGGTTATTGCTTGATTATTACGATTTGCAATCTGTAAGATATATTACTTTTGCACTGTGCTTATTTGCTGCAGCAACAGATATTCTTGACGGATTTCTTGCACGAAAATTTAACCAAATAACTGAAGTAGGAAAAATAATTGATCCGTTAGCAGATAAAGCTGCAATGGCAGTTGTTGTAATTAAATTGTTTTTAATTGGTGAGATAAATCTTTTCTTTTTCCTGACAATAATTATTCGGGATATCCTGATTTTTTTCGGAGGCTTGTTTGTCGCAAAAATATTGGGAACAGTTTTGTCTTCGAACAAGCTAGGAAAGATCACTGTTTTATTTATTGGGATGGTAGTTCTTTTAGTATTGTTAGGAATTGACAAAAACAGTTTAATATTTAATTTATTCTATTATTCAAGTATAATTTTAATGTTTACATCATTCTTTGCTTATGTTTACAGAGCAATTGAATTTATAAAAAAGAAAAGAAATGAGTCTGTTTAAAAATTTTAATCTTAATAAATTAAAAGAAGGTTTAAGTAAAACCAGAAATAAAATTGTCAATTCGATTACGGAAGTCGTAACCGGCAAAGCAGTATTAGACGAAGTAACAATTGACAAAATTGAAGAAATTCTCCTGAGTTCAGATATCGGATATGATACAACAGAAATAATAATTGAAAATGTCAGAAAAAATCTTAAATTAGAAAAAGAAAGAACGGGTGAGAAAATAATTGAAGTTGTTAAAAATGAATTAACAAATGTTATTTCACATAATCCGTCTAAAAATTTTATTGAAGAAAAAAGTCCATTTGTTATTCTGGTTATCGGTGTTAACGGAGCAGGGAAGACAACAACAGTAGGGAAACTAGCACACAATTACAAAAAGATTGGTAAAAAAGTTATAATTGGATCAGCAGATACTTTTCGTGCCGCTGCCAATGAGCAACTGGAAATCTGGGCTAAACGGGCAGATGTTGATATCATTCAAAGTAAAAAGGGTTCTGACCCATCTTCTGTTGTGTTTGAAACTGTAAAAAAAGCAGTTGATGAGAAATATGATGTTGTGTTGATTGATACTGCCGGCCGTTTGCATAATAAAACAAATCTTATGAATGAACTTGATAAGATCAGACGGGTTATAAAAAAGATTATTCCCCTTGCTCCCGATGAAACTTTTTTGGTTTTGGATGGTAACACAGGTCAAAATGCTGTTATACAAACTGAGGAGTTTTCAAAAGTTACTGATATTACCGGTTTAGTAATCACTAAATTAGATGGTACTGCTAAAGGCGGCGTAGTTTTTCAGATTGTATCAACTCATAAAATTCCTGTAAAATTTATTGGTGTTGGTGAAGGTATTGATGATTTGATGGAATTTAGTCCTGAATCATTTGTAAACGCAATTTTTAATTAGGTTTAACTATGTTAATGAAAAGACCCCGACATAGAGTTTTTGATTATCCATTCAGGTTCTATAAACCTGAAGAAGATGAACAAGAAAGAAGAAAAAGAAAACTCGGTTTCACTAGTTACAGAAGATATAAACGTCAGAGAAAGAATCCGATTATTTGGGTAGTCTTTATTCTTGCTGTGCTTTTTATTATTTATAAACTTAGTGTCAGATAGGGAATTTATTAGTTTACATAATATACATTATAGGACGATTTACCATTCTTTTGTTTTTTCGATATTCTCATCTTTTCCAAATAAAACTAAAATATCATCCGCTTCTATTTTATAATCGTGTCCAGGCATAACAATCTTTTCTTTTAATCCGGATTCATCAAACATTTCATCATATTTTTTTATCATTAATATTTCTAATCCATATTTATTTCTGATTCTTAAATCTTTTAATGTCTTACCAATAAAATCATAACTTGGTTTTCTTTCAACAATAGAATAACCGTCTGATATCTTGGAAGTCCTGGATTCATTTAAAGTAGAAATTTCCCGTGTCAAACCTTCCGCAAGATCGCTCTTTAAACTCAGATTATTATAAATTGATAATATATCATTTCTGGTAATTACTCCGATAACATTTCTTTCAACAGGATTATTTATTACTGGTAATTCTTCAATTTCACCTTTGGTTAAAAGTTTTAATGCATAATCCAGATCTTGTTCTTTTAACACAAACGCAGGTTTATTATCTGCAATGTCAGCAGCAATAAGTGACTTTTTTAATGAATCAAACTCAGTAATCAGATTTCTTACGTGTTTATCAGAAATAACACCGATGAGTTTTTCATCAGAATCAACAGTATAAATCCTGTGAAATTTAGACTTCATTAAGCTAGTAACAACTTCCTGTAATGTAATGTTTTGATCTATTAATACAGGATTCTTTTGCATATAATGCTCAGCAATCATGCTTTTCAGAATGCTGGTTTCTTTTGCAGAAGTAAGTTTAAAACCTTGTCTTTCTAATCTCTTTAAATGAATAGGTCCTTTAAAAACAATTTGTGTAACTGTTGAACTTACAATAACGGCAAGCATAAGAGGTAAAATCAGAGAGTATTCCTTTGTCATTTCAAAAATCATAAGTATTGCAGTAATCGGAATAGAATTAATTCCTCCTAAAACTGCACCCATCCCAACCAATGTATATGTTGTCGAGTCAAGTTTAAGACCAAAGAATGATGACATTAGCACAGAAAAAATATAACCTAAGGCTGCTCCCATAAATAAAGACGGAGCAAAGGTACCGCCAAAACCACCAGAGTTTAAAGTTAAAGGAACAAGGAAAAATTTTAATAATAATAGAATGAGTACAACCCTCCAGTCCAAAACTGCTTTCAGGATTTCATTAATCCCGGTATATCCGATTCCGAAAATCTCTTCATAAAAATAACCACTAACACCAACCAGAAGTCCAATAAAAATCATGAACATCCATTGGGGAATAATTTTTTGAATCTTGGTTTTTATTATTCTTTCAGAAAAGAAATCAAATTTTAAAAACAGGATTGATAATATACCTCCCAGAAGTCCCAAAATTATAAACAGATATAAGTAATAATAATCCCCAATATCCGGGACACTAAATATAAATACAGAATTATTTCCTAAGAAAATTCTTGCAATTGCGCTTGCTGATACTGAAGCCAGGATTAAAGCAGAAAATGTTGGTGTATGATAATCATTAAGTAAAATAATTTCGAGAGCAAAAAACACTCCGCCTAAAGGTGTATTAAATATCGCAGCAATAGCTGCACCTGCACCGGCAGTAGTAAATATTCTTCTTCGTTGATCAGAAACTTTTAGTAAGGTTGCAATTTTACTCGCCACACCTCCGCCTATTTGAGCAGCCGGTCCCTCAGGTCCAACAGTGCCTCCAGAACCAATTGAAATGACCGGTGCAAAAAAATGAAAAACGGTAGTTCTGAAAGAAATAATACCTTCTCTTGTAGCAACTGATTTTATTATATCCAGCACTCCCCTTCTTTTAGAAATTTCGGGTGCGGATTTAATCATTAAATACTGAATAAACATTCCGATTGCTGGTAACAGAATAACAGCTGCTACGCCCAGAAAAAATAAACCTTCTGCTGTTCTTTCAAAAAAAATTCCATTAAAGAATTCAATTGAAAGATGAAAAATAACCGCTGATAAACCGGCAGCTACACCAATCAGAATTGCATAGATACTAAAAGATATATATTCAGGGAATGAATGTTTTTCCAGATAATCTTTTACCGAATTAAATTTTTTAAGAATTATAATTTTAACCTCAATTAAATTCAGCTATATTTATAAAATCCTTCACCAGTTTTTCTGCCGAGTTTATTTGCAGCCACCATCTTTTTTAATAATGGACAAGGTCTGTATTTAGAATCATTGTAACCTTCAAAAATAACATTCATTATCGCGAGGCAAACATCCAATCCGATAAAATCAGCTAAAGTAAGCGGACCCATTGGATGAGCCATTCCAAGTTTCATAACTGAATCAATTGCTTCTTTAGAGGCAACGCCTTCCATTAAAGCAAAGACTGCTTCATTTATCATCGGCATTAATATACGGTTGGAAATAAATCCTGGATAATCAAAAACTTCAACTGGTTCTTTATCTAATTTATAAGATAATTCTTTTATTGTATTATAAGTCTCATCAGAGGTTGAATAAGCACGAATGACTTCAACTAATTTCATAACCGGAACAGGATTCATAAAATGCATCCCAATAAATTTATCCGGTCTGCATACTGCAGAAAGTTCAGTAATTGAAATTGACGAAGTATTTGAAGCAAAGATACAATTCACATTCATTCGATCTTCCAACTTCTTGAAAAGAGCGAGCTTAGCTTCTTTATTCTCATAAATAGCTTCGATAATTAGTTGAACATCAACAGGTATTTTTTCTATCCCAACAGTGCGAATGATTCTTTTTAATGTTTCATTCTTCTGATCTTCAGTAATATTTTGTTTTTTAACCTGTCGATCCAGATTAGAAGTAATAGTATTAATTGCTTTATCTAAAAGAGCTTCAGACGTTTCAGTTAAGTAAACATCAAAACCGTGCAGTGCAAATACGTGAGCAATTCCGTTTCCCATTGTTCCGCCACCAATCACAGCTACTTTTTTAATATCCATTTTAATTCTCCCTTCTATAAAATATTCTTTATTATCATTGCTGAAGCCTCACCGCCACCAATACAAAGTGAAGCAACTCCATAATTGAGTTTTCTTCTTTTCATCTCATAAATAAGAGTAACAAGTATTCTTGCTCCGCTTGCTCCGATAGGATGCCCTAATGCAATTGCACCACCATTAATATTTACGTTTTTAGTTGTCAGCCCAAGTATCTTATTTACTGCAAGTGAAACGACAGCAAAAGCTTCATTGATTTCCCAAAGATCTATATCATTTATTTTCATTCCTGCTTTTTTCAACACTTTATTTATAGCATCGGCAGGTGCAGTAGTAAATTCAATCGGAGCTTTTGCAGCCGAACTATGCGCAATAATTTCAACTAATGGAGTAAGTTTTAATTCTTTTGCTTTTTCTTCACTCATTATTAAAAGCGCAGCTGCACCATCGTTGATACTTGAAGCATTAGCAGCTGTTACAACTCCGTTTTTTTCAAAGACCGGTTTTAATGAAGGAATCCTATCATATTTTACCTTACCGGGTTCTTCATCTTTATTGATAATAATTTCACCTGTTTTTGAAGTTTGTTTTATTGGATAAATTTCATCGTTAAACCTTCCGGAATTAACTGCTTCATTTGCTCTTTTATAAGATTCAATGGCAAAGTTATCTAACTCTTCTCTCTTAAAATCGAAATCTCTTGCACAAGCTTCTGCACAACTGCCCATATGAATATTATTATAAACATCCCATAATCCATCTGTAATGATTGAGTCTTTTAGTTCTCCGTGTCCCAAACGATAACCATTTCTTGCATTTGCCAGAAGATACGGAGCGTTAGTCATACTTTCTTGTCCTCCGGCTATAACAACATCAGCATCTCCTAATGCTATTGCCTGTTGAGCCAGCATTACTGATTTTAATCCGCTGCCGCACATTTTATTGATTGTTAAGCATTCAGTCTTTTCCGGAAGACCAGCAAATAAAGCTGCTTGCCTGGCTGGTGCTTGTCCTTGTCCTGCCATTAAAACATTTCCCATTATTACTTCATCTACAAGATTAGGATCAAGTTTAGAATCTTCTAAAACGGATTTAATAGCGAAACTGCCTAATTGTGCTGCAGAAAAAGATGATAAGACACCGTTAAATGAACCAATAGCTGTTCTTTTTGCAGAAACTATAACTGCCTTTTTCATAATCTCCTCGGTTTAAATAGTTAAAATTATTTTTTCAAAAATAAAAAAATAAATGCTAAAAGAATTGCGATTTTGAAGAATTATTATGTTGAAACCAAAGATATTTGTGAAATAATATTACTTACTGCAACATTCATATTGATATTACTCCTGGTGTAACTTGAAATATTATCGAGAGAATTAATTACAGGTTGAATATTTACATCAGGAAATTTCTCATCAAATTTTTGGATTGTATCCGAATAGCGCTGAAAAAACATCCTGGATTCCGGATTAAACCTAAATCGCTGCAGGTCATTGAACCAGGTTAAGAGTAAACGGATTATCAGTTTAAATTTTAACTGGTCTGATCCTGAAACTATATCTTCAAATTCTTTTAGTGCAGAATTATATCTTCTCCCAAACGAATATCTCAATATTCTGATAACTTTTTCTAACAATTCATTCAGATTATTCTCAATCAGTAATATTGCATTCTGAACAGAACCTTCTGAAAAAGCAATAACATCATCAGTTAGTTTTTCTTCAATATTAAATTTCTCGATCAATATTTTTTTTAATTCCTGATCCGGTATCGGTTGAAAATCAATTTTCCAGCACCGCGAAATAATAGTTTCCCTCAGTTTTTCAGGAGCCGAAGTTGTTAAAATAAATACTACCCTGTTTGGTGGTTCTTCAAGATTCTTGAGTAACGCATTTTGAGATTCTTCATTCATTAAATGAGCTTCCGAAATCAGAATTATCCTATAATTGATATCATCATAGTTTAGTGATAAAAATTTTTTTATATCACGAATACTACTCACCTTTATCTGATTAGCTTTGGGTATTCGAATTTTATAAAATGGATTTCTAGATTTGATTTGAAGTTCTGAATTGATAATCTCTATGTCATCCTGGGATAACTTTTCATAAGGGCCATTTTGATCTGTTTCGTTCTTTCCCCTTGGTAAAGGAAAAATATATTTAATATAAGGTTCTGAAAAGCTATTGATAGAATGAATAAGTTTTGAGTTTTTTATTTTATCATTACTATCAATCAGATTTAGTTCTTTAGCAAAACTGATTGCTGCATTGTCTTTGCCGAGTCCGGTATTTCCGGAAAATAAAAATGCGTGGGGTATATTTTTACTGTTAAGAATATTAGTCAGAACCAGTTTTACTTTGGGATTTCCGGCTATGTCATTTAAAAAATTATTCATAAAAAAAGGCGCTCAAGGCGCCTGAACTTAATTATCTTCATCGTTATAGAAAAAGTCTTCATCTGAAGGATAATCAGGCCAGATATCCTCAATTGACTCATACGGCTCATCTGAATCTTCAAGCTCCTTTAGATTTTCAATTACCTCATAAGGTGCACCTATTCTATCAGCATATTCTAATAGTTCTTCTTTAGTTGCAGGCCAGGGGGCATCATCAAGAAAAGATGCAAGTTCAACTGTCCAGATCATTTAAGTAAAAATCCTCTAAAATTTTATTATCAATTAATTAGATTCAAAATAATTATATTCATCGAAAAAGAATTCAACAGGGTTCAGGTTTTCTCCATTATGTAAAATTTCATAATGTAAATGCGGACCAGTAGAAAGACCACTATTGCCTGACTTGGCGATAATATCTCCTCTTTTTACATTCTGACCTTCACGAACTAAGGTTTTGGATAAGTGAGCATAAATTGTTCTATAACCAAATCCGTGATCAATCTCCACAGCTAATCCATAACCCTGTTTAGGTCCCGAAAATATTACTTTTCCTTTACCGGAGGATTTAACATTTGTTCCAACATCAGTAATAATGTCAATTCCGTTATGCATTTTATTAACTCCTAAAACAGGATGCACTCTCATTCCATAACTATCACTACTATACTTTCCGTTTGTAGGTACAATTGCAGGAATGCTTTCATAAAAAGCTTTGTTTTCATTAAGCTTGCTTACGATCTCATCGTATTGAGACTTCTCGAATTCAAATCTCTTTGAAACTTTATCAATATAATTTAAAGCATCAGATACTTCCCCTGAAAAATCATCATACAATCTTTCTAATGAACTACTTCCACCAACACCAAGTGTTCTTTCTTCAGGATTTATAGGAGTTAAATTAGTTGCTAGTCTTAGTTCATCACTGATTTCTGTTAAAGAAGATAATTCTTTTTCCAGGGCAGAATATTTTTTCGATAATTGTAAGAGGTTTCCTTTGAGTTCTTTATTCTCATTTTTCAGGATGGCAACATCATTTTCATTGTTTAATAATCCGGAAACCAGATAAAACGTCCCGAATATTAATGCACTGAACAGGATTACAGATGCAGTAAAATATATTACAACCTTTTTCTTGAAATGCTTTATTTCAAGAAAATTCAGACTTTTTTCAGAGAAATAGTAAAACTTTTTCATAAATTGTGGTGCAACTTAAAGAAATGAGTCTGTTTTGTCAATATCAAAAAGAGCTAAAAAATCATTCAAAATCATGCTCAAAATAGTCTACTTCTCTGCTTAAAGCTGCATTTTTGTTCCTTATTCTTTCATTAAGTTTACCTTGAAACACTTTTGCAGCATCATAGCCATAATGTTTAAGTAAATAATTTAATCCAATAATTTCAAGGATTACAGTAATATTTTTACCCGGAATAATCGGCAATTTTATATATGGAATTTCCACATCCATTATGTTTATCGATTTATCCTCTAACCCAGTTCTGGTATAATCAGAGTTATCGTCCCAGAATTCTAACTCTACAACAACTTCAAGTCTTTTCTGGAATCTGATAGCTCTTATACCGAAAATGCTTTGAATATCAATTATTCCTAATCCCCTGATTTCCATAAATTTTTGTCCAAGTTCCGTTGCGGAACCCAGCAGGATTCCTTCCCCTTTTTTGGTTAGAATAATTACATCATCAGCCACTAATCTATGACCTCTTTCGATCAGGTCTAATGCAACTTCACTTTTTCCGATTCCGGATTTGCCAATAACCATTATACCAACACCATAAACATCAACAAAAGATCCATGAAACGACATTCGTGGAGAAAACTGATCATCCAGAAAATCACTTAAGAAATAAACCAGTTTTGTAGTAGAATAACTGGTCTGAAATAATGGTACCTGATATTCATTTGCCTTTTCGAGTAGTAAGGGAATCGGCTTATTATTATCGGTGAGAACAATACAAGGTATGTTAAATTTAAAAAACTTTTCAAGTGATTCATTTAGTTTTTCAGGAGTTAAATGCTCTAAATACCGCATTTCAGTATTACCGAAAACCTGAACTCTTGTATAAGAAAAGAGATCAACAAAACCGGCCAGGGCTAATCCTGACCGGTGTAAATTTTGTTCGTATACTTTTTTATCAAAGTCGTTATTTTCACTCAGCAATTCCAGTTTGCAAATCCTTTTTGCATTTTCAAAAAGGAATCCAACTGTTATAAATTCTTTACGACTAATTGCATTTTGATCGAACTTCATCATCTTGCTTTTGATACCCTTTTTGATTTAACAGTTTTTAACTGTCTTCTAAGTTTTTCTGCAGCAGAACTTACAGCTACTTTAAATTCTTCTGATTTATCTGCAGCATTTAAAGTCTGGCCGGGAATGTATAAAACAATCTCTGCCTTTTTTATACTATTCTGATTATTCTGATAACTAAGGATAACGTCTGCGCCGATGATATCGTCATTAAATTTTTCAAGTGAAGTAATTTCATCTCTGATAAATTCTTTTAAGGTATCGTGTGCTTTGAACTTTCGGGCTGTTATCTGAATATTCATTTTGTCCTCCGTTAATTAAGATTTTGGATGAGATTTTTTATATGTAGTTTTTAATCTTTCTATACTAACGTGAGTATAGATTTGCGTTGTTGATAAATTTTCGTGTCCTAGTATTTCTTTTACAGCTCTCAGGTCTGCACCATTATCCAGCATATGTGTTGCTGCACTATGACGCAAAATATGAGGGCTTTTCTTTTTAATATCTGAAACTCCGGATAAATATTTGTTTACAATTCTATAAACAAACCTTGGGTAGAGTTTATCATTTTTTTTGGTTCTAATCAAGTAGTCATTTTTTGATGTAACCGGATTTAATTCCAGGTATTTTGAAATAGCAAGTATCGTTTTTTCTCCAACAGGAACGATACGTGTTTTATTCCCTTTACCGGTAACAAGAAACTGTCCTTTATTTTTATTGTAATCTTTATATTTCAAATCACAGAGTTCGCTGACTCTTAAAGCAGATCCGTAAAGAATTTCAAAAATAACCGATATCAGTTCAGGTTTTTCATTCATCTCTTCAACATTTTTCAGCAATTCAGGAATAGTTGTATCAGATATTATTTCAGGTAATTTTCTTTTTGATTTCGGATTTTTAATCAGTAATACAGGGTTCTCTTCAATAATATCATTTTGGAAAGCATATTTAAAAAGACTTCTGACAGCAGCTAATTTTCTTGAGATTGTCTTTTTATCAAGCTCTTTTTCATTTAAAAATATCAGATATGATTTTACAAACCGCTCATTAATTAGTGAAATTTCTGAGCGATCTTTTGATAAACAATGTTTCTTAAAATCATAAAGATCATTAGTATACGCTTTAAGTGTATGCTCAGAATATCTGCTGACATTAGATAAATTGGACAAAAAATTATTTATAAGTTTTTCAATTGTCACAATATTATTCAAATAAAACTATGGTTAATTTACAATAACTGTAAGATGTGATCCGAAAAATATTTTTATAAATCTGGATCAATTGAGGTTCATAATAATTGATTAAAATCTGGTTACAATAAAGTAAAATTTATTTTAGAAAGCAATCTATTTTCAAATCTTTTCATAATTTTTTTATCATCCGGGGCTTTATCATCATAGCCGGTTAAATGTAAAATACCATGAATAACCAATCTTTTTATCTCTTTTTCAAAACTTACTTTGTATTTTTCAGAATTTGTTAATGCTTCATCAACAGATATATAAATTTCTGCATCCAACAACTTTTTATTATCTGAGTAATCAAATGTAATTATATCTGTAGTATAATCGTGGGAAAGGTGCTTTTTGTTCAATTCCCAAATTTCTTTGTTGTTTATAAAATTTATTTGTAAAGCCTGAATGGAAAAACCAATTTCCTTCGATAAATAATGAACTAATCGGTGTATTGCTTTTTTATTAAAATGCTTTTTTTTGTCAGATACTATTACGTTCTTCATCAAACAGCTTCAGAATGTACTTAATAAAGAATCAACAGTTATTTCTGTATAACCGGCATATCTTAATGCAGATTTTTCAAATTCATCCATTTCAGCATCTGTTAAATCCCTTACGATTTTTGCTGGAACGCCAGCAACTAATTTTCCGGTTGGTACAACAAAGTTTTGTTTAACTACAGATCCTGCTGCAACCATTGATTTTTCTTCAATTACAGCACCATCTAATACTATTGCACCGATTCCTATTAAGCAAAGATCCATCAAAGTGCAACCATGCAATTTTACAGCGTGACCAATTGTAACTTTGTTTCCAATATTCAAAGGAAATCTTCCATTAGTAACATGGAGCATTGAGTTATCCTGAATATTGGTTGTTGATCCGATCTTTACGTAATGAACATCACCTCTTATAACTGTGTTATACCAAATACTTGAGTCCTTGCCAATTTCAACATCGCCAACAATTTTTACTCCGGAAGCAAGAAAAACTGTTTCATCTATCTTAGGAAAAAGGTTTTTGTAAGGAAACAATTTAACTTCATTATAATGATCATTTAGTCTTTGTATTTTGGCGGCATCCATTCTTTTTTATTCCAGTTTTTTAATTCTAAAGTTATACTTCCAATTATTACCTGCATCTTGGCACGAATCGGAATTGCGAATTCATCATTTGAAAACCAGCCTTCAAAATATCCGGTTAAACCAAAAATTCCTCTGAACTCAGTTTCGCCATCAAGATAAACACAATCAATATCATAATCTACTGCATCAATATCCTGATCTTCATTTTCCTTATAAAAATTTATATGAGTTTTTTCAAATTTTTCATTAATGAAAACCGGAACAGTTAATTTTTTTTGAAGCCCTGTTCTCATTCGTGCATAATAAAACAAAGATAAACCATCCAAATATTCCTTATCTGATTTCGCTAAAGAATCAGTCCAGATTTCTTTTGTTCTTTCACGACCCTTTTTTACATGGATAGTTTGATTATTTTTATTGTATTGATAGGTCGTGAAGGTAGTATCATTTTTAAGTATTGTTCCTTTGAAGTAACGGGAATTCTGTTTTTGATCAAATTTGGTTTCATAGATTTGATGCAGATCTACGAATGGTATGCCATAATAGGAATCAATATAAGCAATAGCTGAATACAACGTATCATTATTATCAGTAGTTGTGCTGATTACTTTTAATCTTACTTCTCCAATCTCAAATGCAAAATACTTAACAACGTAAGTAATATCCTCACCAACATTAATTTTTTTTGGTTTGTAATCAGCAGTTAAATATTTTACTTGATTTGCTGAAAGCAATGAGTTGAATAAAAGTATAAAAGATAAAATCAGAATAAAATTATTTTTCAATTTAATTCAGCTATTTTTTTTGCTTCATCAAAAAGAGTTAAAGCTTTATTCATTTGTTCATCAGTTTTTATCAGAATTGAATACCAGCCTTCATTTTTCCAATAATTTCTTGCAATTTGTGCTTTTAATCTTGCTGCAATATAATCTTTATCCTCGTTAAATTCTTTTTCACTGAATTCAACATCTTTTGATTTAGCGTAATCAATAAAGCTTTTTAAGAATGAATCCGATATTAAAAAGTTTTCTCTGAATGATTTCAGATCTGGATATTTCTCTTTGATCGTACCATTATTTTTATCAAGATAAGAAAGTATATAAGTATAGAAAATATTTTTTCTTAACAGATTTTGTGTATATAATGTTACGGATTTTGATTTAACTATATAATCGGGTGTAATACCACCGCCGCCATAAACAACTCTTCCCTTTTTTGTTTTATAAACTGGTTTAACAGAATCCTGTTCGGCAGTGTGATCTATATTTTCACCTTCTGTCTTGTCTTCTTCAATTGATTCGGAATAATACTCGGCTTTATCTTTTTTGTTTTTATAATCTCTTTGGATCAATCTTCCGCTTGGGGTGTAATAGCGCGATATTGTTAGTCTTAATGCTGAATTATCAGGTAAATCAAATTGTCTTTGCACAAGTCCTTTTCCAAAAGAAGTCTCTCCTACTATCAAACCTCTATCCCAATCCTGAACAGCACCGGATACTATTTCACTTGCTGAAGCACTGCCGTGATTTATAAGAATGATAATCGGAATCTTTTCAAAGATTGATGGTTCTGAAGCAAAATATTGTTCATCAAATTCTTGTCTTCTACCTTCAGTGTAAACAATCTTTTTCTTATCATCGATAAAAAGATCAGATATTTTTACTGCCTGATTTAAATATCCGCCCGGATTGCTTCTTAAATCAAGAACAAGCTGCTTCATTCCGTTTTTGTTAAGATCCTGTAATGCCTGATTAAGCTCATCATAAGTTGTTTCTGAAAATCTTGAGACACTAACATAACCGGTAGTGTTATCAATCATAAAATGTGTGTCAACTGAATAGAGTGGAATTTTATCTCTTACAATAGTGTATTCAATAGGTTTTGTAATTCCTGTTCTTATGATGGAGACATTAACTTCGGTTCCTGCTTTTCCTCTTAATTTTTTTCTCACATCATCATTCGTGATTCCAACTACACTTTCGTTTTCTATTTTAACTATTCGATCGCCCGGTAATATTCCAAGTGCTTCACTTGGTCCGCCTGAAATTGCTGACACAACTGTTAAAGTATCATTTACAATCTGAAATTCTATTCCTATTCCTTCAAAATCACCTCTGAAAGATTCCTCAACTTGCTTAAATTGTTCAGGTGAGATATATACTGAATGAGGATCTAATTCGTTAAGCATTCCATTTATTGCGGATTCGACGAGCTTCTGTGTATCAACTTCTTCAACATAATACTTTTCAGTGAAAGTTAGTACATCATTAAATTTTCTTATGCTTTCACGAAGATTATCAACAGAGAAAGCTTTGTTTAAAAAGACACCCAGAACAATGCCTAATACAGTTGCAAACAACAGATAAGGAAATTTTACAGATCTGAACATATAGATAAATACTCCATAATTTCAGTTTATAGATAAAGAAAAAATATCAACTTAAACAGTCAAATAATAATCAGTTTTAACTTTTTACTTCCGGCTTCATCTGTGGAAAAAAGATCACATCTCTGATAGAAGGCTGATTGGTAAAAAGCATAACGATTCTGTCAATACCGATTCCCAAGCCTGCTGTTGGCGGCATTCCGTATTCAAGTGCACGTAGAAAATCTTCATCTACCTGATGAGCTTCTTCGTCGCCAGCTTCACGCATCTTTACTTGTTCTTCAAATCTTTTTCTTTGATCAATAGGATCGTTAAGTTCAGAGAAAGCGTTACAGATTTCTCTTCCCATTACATAACCTTCAAATCTTTCGACAACACCTTCTTTGCTTCGATGTTTTTTTGCTAAAGGTGAAAGTTCAATCGGATAATCAATAATAAATGTAGGTTGTATTAATTCGGTCTCAACTGTTACGCTGAATAATTCGTCAATAAGCTTTCCTTTTGTGTTTATTGTTGTGATATCGATTCCAAATTTCTTTGCAGTATCTTTTAATTCATCAAGTGTGCAATTTAAAACATTTAAACCTGTTTTGTTTTGAATTTCTTCAATCATTGATATTCTTTTCCAGGGTGCTTTGAAGTTTATAAGTTTATCATCAATCTGGAATTCAAGTGTGTTAAAAACATTTTTGCAAATATGTTCAAACATTGATTCAACAAATTCCATCATCCAGTTATAATCTTTGTAAGGCACATATAATTCCATCATTGTAAATTCAGGGTTATGTGATCTATCCATACCTTCATTTCTGAAATCTTTGGATATCTCATAAACACCGTTAAATCCGCCAACAATTAATCTTTTAAGATAAAGTTCATCTGCTATTCTTAAATATAATTGAGTATCAAGAGCATTATGATATGTAATAAACGGTCTTGCAGCCGCACCTCCGTATAAAGGCTGTAAAACGGGTGTTTCAACTTCAAGGTAGCCGTTTGAATCCAGAAAATTTCTCATTGAAGAAATAATCTTACTCCTTTTAATAAATACATCTTTGATTTCCGGATTAACAATTAAATCAAGATATCTTCTTCTGTATCGTAATTCTTTATCAGAGAACTGATCAAAAATTGTTTTGTTACCCTGTTCATCAATAACTTCTTTCGCAATTGGAAGCGGCAAAAGAGATTTACTTAATAATTTCATTGTTTTAGTATGAACAGAAATCTCACCTGTTTTTGTTTTAAATACAAAACCTTCTACACCAACTATATCACCAATATCCATTAATTTAAAAACATCATAATAATCGCCGATGTCATCTTTTTTCAAATAGATTTGGATTCTCCCTTTATGATCCTGAATATGAGCAAATGAGGCTTTTCCCATTCTGCGTATTGCCATAATTCTGCCGGCAATACTTACATTCATTTCGTTACCTTCAACAAAGTTACTTTTTATTTTCTCGGAATCTGAATTTACATTGAAAGAATATTCAAAAGGCAAAATACCTTTTTTTAATATCTCATCTAATTCTTCGTATCTTCTTTTTATAAGCTCATTAAAGGAAGGTTGAACAGTATTTTCCAAAATTATTTTCTCCTGAAATTAGTTAATCTTAAACAAACAAGATCCTGAATATTATCAGCAAGTTTAATAGGTACATTAAAATTGTTTGCAATAATTGAAAATGCAATCGGTTCGCTATCGCCGGTAAATGCATAACCTGAAAGACTTCTTACGTGACTGATAAATCCTGTTTTAGCTCTGACATTATTTTCTGCTGATGTATTATTCATCCTTTTACCTATCGTACCATCAACGCCGGCTATTGACAAGGAATTAAAGAAGTCCGGATATATTTTATTATTTGAATAAACATATTTTAAAAGTTCAACAATTTGCCGTGGAGTTACCATATTTATGTAGGATAATCCGCTTCCATCCACCATCACTATATTTTCAGGATTTAATCCTATCTCACCGAATAACTCTTTTAAAACAGAAATTCCATTTACTGCAGATCCAAATCCTTTCTTTTCAAGTCCGATAGTTTTTAAAAGCTGTTCAGCAAAAAAGTTCTGACTGCCTTTATTAATTACTTTTATGATTTCACTCAATGGCTCCGAATACCAGGTAAATAAAAGATCCATATCATTGTAATTCATTTCCCTGTCGTAATCATCAATATCAATTGAATATCCATTAACTCTTATTTTGCGCTGCTCCAGTCTGTTTTTGAATGCCATAATCATAAACTGTGTCGGATTCATTACAGTTGAATAAGTAACCACACTATCTGAATCTTTTCTGAAAGTTCCCGAAACAGTAATTACATTAGTTCCGCGCTCTCTATACACATCAATAGATGTTCTTTCATTCTTTTTTGCAGCTGAAACATTATTTAACAATACAATATTTCTTAGAGCAGGATTATAAGTAACAATTATCGAGTCAGCTTTTGAATTATATTTAATAGTAATATCAATACAATTGTCATTATAAGATAAAGCACTGGATTGTGCTGCATACCAATCTGTTTCATAATCCCATAACCAGCCAACACCAAGTCCGGTATCATCAAATAAATTATCATCGCCAACGATATTTCCATTAATATTTTTAATACCCATATCCAGTAAAGAATCAATCCAAGTATCAAAAACATAATTTAAATCATTGTTATAAAATCTGCCCGATATTGTTGGGTCTCCCCGCCCTTGAATAATAAGATCACCATAAAGCGTTGAACCTGATTGATAACCATTGGTTAAAATATTAGTAGAAAACCTGTAATCACTTCCAAGAAGTAAAAGTCCGCCAGCAGTTGTAAAAAGTTTTAAGTTTGAAGCAGGAATAAAAAACTTGTCTTCATTTCTTTTATAGAAATATTCTCCGTTATTGAGTGATTGAATTACCACGCCCCAATTTGCATTGATGAAGCTATTATCGTTAAAAATATCGTTTAACTCTTTCTGCAGTTCAGAAATAGTTGAATAAGAATAAGTTTTAACGGAATCCTTTACTAAGAAAGTACTATCCTGTGCAAACAAATTATTCGATAAAGAATAAACAATGAAGATAATTTTTAAACTATTTACTAAGCTTTTGAATTTCATTTTGTTTTAGCTTTCTATAAGAGCCTATCGGAATATCCGCTGTTAAACCTGCAAAACTTTTTCTATTTAATTTTTCAACTGTGTAGTTTAGAGTAGAGAACATTTTTTTAACAAAGTGATTTCTGCCTTCAGTACATTTTACAGTTACATTTTTACCAGATGATTTTTTAGTATAGGAAATTTCAGTAAACCTGCTTCTTGAGCCATCAATAAAAATTCCCTTCAGTAATTTTTTTTCATCTTCCAAAGTTAATTCTTTATCAAGTGTTACCTCATACTCTCGTGTTATATTGTGCTTTGGATGTAATAATTTTTGTGCAAAATCACCGTCATTAGTCAGGATTAAAACTCCGGTAGTATTATAATCCAATCTTCCAACAGGAAAAATTTTTTGTTTTGAGTTAATAAGATCAAGAACAGTTTTCCTTTTCTTTTCATCATCGGTTGTAGTTACAACACCTTTCGGTTTATTCATTAAATAATAAACGTGTTCAGCAGGATGAATTCTTTCTCCATCAACAAAAACATCATCTCTATTGGGATCAACTTCAAAGGCAAGTTTAGTAATAGTTTTATTATTTACAGTTACTCTGCCTTGTGTAATAAGTTCTTCCGCTTTACGCCTTGAGGTTAATCCGCTGTCAGCGATATATTTATTCAGTCGTGTTGTTGTTTTCGTCATTTAGTTCTTTTTCAATACTTTCTTCAACAAAGTTCATCATTATTTTATTCTTCTGTTCAATAAAGTCTTCATCTTTCATGATTTCTTCAATTTCACGTGGCTTGGGTAAATCACTCAGGTTATACAATCCAAAATATTTTAAAAATTCTGTTGTAGTTCCGTAAAGTAATGGTCTTCCTATACTTTCAGCTCTTCCGATAATTGTAATCAGATTTTTTTCTAATAATGATGTCAGAATATAATCAGAATTTACTCCTCTGATTTGTTCAAGTTCCGGTTTGGTAACCGGCTGTTTATATGCTATGATAGCTAGAGTCTCCAAAGCTGCCTGGCTTAGTCTTCTTTTGGATTTTTCTGATGAAAGATATCCGACATATTTTGCAAAAATTTCTGTTGTTACAAAAACAAAGCCGTTAGCTATTTTTTTTATTCTGAATGACCTTCCGTTTTCTTCATAAGATTTATTTAATAAGTCCACAGTTTCAGAAATATTATCGGGAGTTATTTCGATATCTTCTCCATCTATTCCTTTGATAGCCCGAATAATTTCGTTTTCAGAAATCGGTTCATCAGAAGAAAAAATAAGTACTTCAATTATTGAATTATAAGATTTATCCATTTGCTAATCCGTAAATAACAAAGTCATTAAATTCTGTTGATTCCTTTATTCCGACTTTTCCAATTTTAGTCAGTTCAAGTAATGCTATAAAAGTTATTACAATTCTGATTTTTTCCTTCATGCCGTGGATAAGACTTAAAAAGTGAATTTCGCCCTTTTCCAAAACTCTATCCAGAATAAATTTTATTTGATCATCAATGCTGATATTAATTTTTTTTATCTCATGAACTACTTGTGGCTTTACTCCATCAATTGCTTTTTTAAATGCTTTAGCTAAATCATAAATAGAAATATTTTTAAGCAATGTATCAAACTCCGGCGGAGCAATCTTTTCGTCAGCAGAAAAATAGCCTCTGTAATTAAGTTTACGCTGATGCGATTCAAGAAAAGTAAGATCTTCAGCAACCTCTTTATATTTTTTATATTCTAATAATGCTTTTATTAAATCAGCACGCGGATCTATTTCCTCGCCTCTTTCATCAATCTCCCGCGGTAAAAGCATTCTCACTTTAATATGCATTAAAGTTGAAGCCATCAGTATAAAATCTCCGGCAACTTCAAGATCCATAAGCTTTATAAGATTTACATATTCCAAAAATTCACTAGTAATTCTTGAAATAGGTATATCGTAAATATTCAGCTCATCTCTTTTTATAAAAAAGAGTAGCAAATCAAGCGGTCCTTCAAACTGATCTAATTTGATTTTATACATTATCCAAGTTTCATTTTATCGTGTACTTCATTCATTGTTTCAGCGGCAACTTTTTTAGCTTTTTTTTCACCTGCAGCAAGAATATCTTTTACTTCATCTATGTTTGATTCGAGATGTTTTCTTTTTTCAATTATTGGTGAAAGAAATTCCGATAGTTTTGCGGCACATTTCATTTTACATTCAAAACAGCTTATTTTACCGCCTCTGCAAGCCTCGTCAATTTCTTTTGCTGCTTCTTTGTTAAAATATTTATGATATGAAAAGACAGTGCAAATATCAGGATTGCCAGGGGTCTCCTTTGTAGTTTTATTTGGATCTATGGCTGCTTTTCTCATTTTCTTTTGCACAATTTCAGGCTCATCAGAAAGTAAAATGGCATTACCTAATGACTTGCTCATCTTTGCATTTCCATCAACTCCAGCTAGTCGTGGAAACTTTGTAAGTAATGGTTCCGGCTCAGGAAAAACTTTTCCGTATTGTTTGTTAAATCTTCTTGCTATTTCTCTTGTAATTTCAACGTGCGGCACTTGGTCATCTCCAACCGGAACAGTATTTCCTTTGTATAAAAGAATATCTGCTGCCTGAAGAACAGGATAACCTAAATGTCCAAATACTGTATGCTGAATATGTAAATCCCGAATCTGGTCTTTTAAAGTTGGGTTACGTTCTAATCTGCTGACGGTTATCAACATACTGAAGATAAGATTTAACTCTGTATGTTCTTTAATCTGGGATTGTCTGAACATCGGACTATTCTTGCCATTCAATCCTACAGCTAACCAATCAATTAACATATCAATCGAATTCTGATAAACATCTTTTGTGTCTAAATTAGTAGTAAGCACATGATAATCTGCAATAAGATAAAAACTTTCATACTCATTTTGTAAAGCAATCCAGTTTTCCAAAGCACCCACATAATGACCGAGATGAAGCTTACCGGTCGGTCGCATTCCGCTTAAAATTCTTTTTTTCGACATCTTAACTATTTTTTGTTTTTAATTATTAAAGATACAAATAATGATAAAAACTTTCAGGACAGATATAGGTACGGTTTCCATCTTTCATCAAGCCGGCTAACAACATTCTTTATAAAAAGTATATGGCTTGGTTTAAAGGGGCGAGATAATAATTTCATATTTGCTTCTTCGGGGGTGCGATCACCTTTTCTGTTGTTACAAACTGTACATGCAGTTATAAGGTTTTCCCAAGTATCATCACCGCCTCGTGCTTTTGGAAAGACATGATCAACTGTAAGAGGAATATCGGATCTGCCGCAATAAGAGCATTTAAAAGAATCTCTTCTTAAAATATTTTTTCTGGTAAGAATAACTTTTTTATACGGTAATTTTATGAATCTATTGATTCTGATAACGCTTGGCCAGGGATATTCGCGCGATACAGAATGAAGGTTTTTTCTCTCATCGTTTACTACAGGTTCTGCTTTGCCCAGATATAGTAGTATAAATGCCTTACGAATACTGCAAATTGATAATGGCTCGTAACTATTATTTAAGACGAGTACTTTTGAATTTAATTTACCGTTAACGGGTATGGAACGTTCGAAAACTATCTCCTTAATCAGATTTTCTGATGGATTTAATAAAATACACTCTGGCAACAATACGAAGGATAAATATTATTATCATTGTTACAAGAACCGGTACATACCAGCTCCTCGGAAGTAGATTCAAAAACAATAACACTGCAGCCACTACAGCCAAAGCAATTGTTGAATAATTAAAATATGTATACCAATTTTTTTGCATCTGCATTATAATTTTACGAAAACAAAACTACTAATTGTAATACAGTTTATCAATGAATTTAATGTAATTTATTCATTTCAAAAATATCAGTGCAACACAAGCCACATAATTGTCTGAATGACTGATTGAGATCTTGATATCTTTATCATCAGAGAGATAGTCTTTTAGTTTACCTGAAAACTTTACAACAGGTAATCCATTTTGTTCATTAGTTATTTCTATATTTTTCCAGCTTGCTACTTTACTCCAGGTTCCGGATAGTGCTTTATAGATTGCTTCTTTTGCGGCAAACCTTGCAGCCAGGTGTTGATACTTGTTGTGTTTAACTAAACAATAATCTAATTCATTCTGAGTATAAATTTTTTTAAGAAATGCATCACCAAATGTATCCACACTATTTTTGATTCTATCAATTTCTATTATGTCAATTCCGATTCCTAATATCATAATTATCCTTTAATAACCTGTTGCTTTACCATAACCGCGCGGATCAGTTGCACCATAAAACACTTTATCTGTTAAATCAAAAAATATCCCTTCAACTCTTCCAAGCGATCGCTCATCTCCAATAATTTGCCCCTTTTCTAATAATACTTTTTTAACATCGGCAGCTAATCCAAAGCTTTCGTAATCAATCTGATCAGGCAGCCATTGATGATGAAAACGAGGCTGATTAATTGCTTGCTGAATATCCATTCCAAAATTCAAAATATTTAAGATAACCTGAAGAACAACAGTAGATATAGTTGAGCCGCCAGGTGAGCCAACTACTAACACCGGATTGTTATCTTTTAAAACTATTGTCGGACTCATAGAACTTTGCATTCTTTTATTTGGTTCAATTCGGTTAGCAAAACTTCCTATTAATCCAAACTGATTTGGTTCTCCAACCTTGGAACTAAAATCATCCATTTCATTATTCAGAAAAAAACCTGCTCCATCAACAACAACCTTACTTCCATAAGCGGAATTAATAGTAGTTGTTGTACTAACTGCATTTCCATAATTATCCATTATTGAATAATGAGTAGTTTCCTCGCTTTCAGGCAGATTATTAAAAATTCCCGGTGCAATATTCTGGGATGGAAAAGCAAAATCTTTGATCTTAGAAAAAATTTTATTTGCATAAAATTTTGAGAGCAACGAATCTACAGGTGATACGATAAAATCAGGATCACCAATATATTTTGATCTGTCAGCAAAAGCATATTTCATAGCCTCAACTAATGAATGAATATATTTACTACTTCCCCAATCTTCCGTAAAGAAACTATAATTTTCTAAAATGTTTAACATCTCAAGTAAGCTAACTCCACCACCGCTTGGTGGACCCATAGTAATTACATTATATCCATCATATTGTGTTAAAATGGGAGCTCTTTCTATTGGTTTATAATTTTCTAAATCTTTTAGAGTTATATAGCCATTACCAGCATTAACCTGCTTTACAATAAGTTCTGCTGTTTCTCCTTTGTAGAAACCATCAAATCCATATTTTTGAATTTGCATTAAAGTTTTAGCAAGATCTTTTTGAACTAAAATATCACCTTCTGAATAAGGTAATCCATCTTTTGTAAATATCTTTTTTGTAGATTCAATTTTGTTAAATTCATCTAATTCATATTCAAGAGATTGTGCAAATCTATATTCAATCGGAAAGCCGTTTTCAGCAAGGTTTATTGCAGGTTGAATAACATCGTCTAAAGACAATTTACCATATTTTTTTAATGCATAAAGTAAACCAGCTACACTACCGGGAACACCAGAAGATGTAACACCATATTGGCTTAACTCGGGAACAAAATTCCCCAATGAATCCTGATACATAGTTTCATAAGATGATGCAGGAGCTTTTTCACGATAATCTATAGTTGTATTTGTTCCGTCTGAAAGATGAATAACCATAAAACCACCGCCGCCAAGATTTCCCGCCGATGGATAAGTAACTGCTAATGCAAATCCAACTGCTACAGCAGCATCTACAGCATTACCACCCTTTTTTAAAATTTCAACTCCAACATCCGAAGCAATTTTGCTGGCAGTAACGACCATTCCATTTTTACCTCTGACAGGATCTTGTAAGACAGAATAAGAATCAACCGAAAGGAAAAATAAAAGCAGTGAAAAAATAAATATGGACTTAGAAGATATTCGCATCAACATTAATTCCTTCATTTTTAAGTTGATCAATCAGTATGGATGTTAATTCATCTATGCGCTCTAAAGTTGTATTCAACTTTTTAAAGATTTCTTTATCATAAAGAAGTTTTCCGATATTATTTTGCTGATTTATTGTTTCACTTGTCAGTGTATTTAAATCGGTTAAAAGTTCATCACTTTTTTTAACTAAAGATTTTAGATCAGAAAATAATATGTTTATGTTATCAGCATTATCTGTAAGTAATTTATTTGTTTTCTCAGATAGTTCAACAGCATTAGCGGTAAGTGTTTTAATTTCATTTCTATTTTCATTAAGCATCGCATTAATTTTATCTGTAAGCAAAACAAGATTTGATAATGATTTTTTAAGGTCTTCATTAAATTTATCATCACTTACAATCTTATTTAACGAGCTTAATGATATCTTAACATCTTTAAGAACAGTAACTAAATCATCCTGAACAGAACCAAATAATGACATTGCCGAGGGAATATCTGAATAAAAAGTGCCTTGAGCAATTTTAGTTTTGTCAAAATCTTTTTCTGATTTTCCGGGAAATACTTCAACCTTTTTACCACCCATTAAATCAAGCATTGAAACTGCAAACGTAGCATCCTCTTTTAATACAATATCCTTTTCAATTGATAGTTCAACCAAAACATTATTTGGTCCAACTTCCATATCCTGCACAAAACCTTTTCTCATACCATTAACAGTAACCTGATCGCCCACTTCTAATCCGGAAACATTATCAAATTTTACTTTAATTATAAAAGAATTTGAACTTAGTGAAAAATTCTTTGCCCATCCAAAAATCCATAAAAGGATAATTAATCCAAATACTACAGTAATACCAACCTTGATTTCTGTTTTACGTTCATTTTTCATATTAATCTCTGAAATATTTTCTTTGAATATTCATAATCTAAACTAAATAAAAAACGGATGAATAAATTTAATTATTCATCCGTTAATAATAAATCTTTAAGAAATAAGATTTAAAATGGCAAATCATCGTTAGAATCAACTGGCGGAATATCTCCATCCTGAGCACTGCTTTCAGAATTTGATTCTGAATAACCTGAACTCTCTCCACTTCCTTCTAATGGGATGATCCTTTCAGAAACAATTTCAGTCGTATATCGTTTAACTCCTTCTTTGTCTGTGTATTCACGTTTCTTTAATCTGCCTTCAACATAAACTTTTTTCCCCTTTTTCAATTGTTCTTTCATAAAATCTGAAAGATTATACGCAGTGATATTATGCCAGGTAGTTTCATTGACCCAATTTCCGTCCTTACCTTTGAAACTATGAGTTGTTGCAAGTGAAAAGCTAGAAATAGAAAGAGTATCACCTGTAAATCTGTTTTCAACATCTTTCCCCAGATTTCCAATCAACATAATTCTGTTTAATGAAAATGCCATTGTAGCCTCCTGTTTTTTTATGGATAATTGAATTAAATCAAATTTAAGGTTTGTTATTCTTAATGTCTAATAATTTTAAAAAATATTTAAATTTTTTGTACCAAAAAAATCGGTAATATTTACCTACCCAAATGTATTAAATAAGTAAAAAAAAATTTCTGAATTCTTTGAAAATTTGTTAAAAACAAATAGTAATCCAACATTTATATAATTCTCATAGTGGAACATCTATTTATTAAAAATTCTTAGCTATTTCAAATTAAATAACATTTCATAAAATGGCATATATATTGTAAAAAATCTAAGAAACTATTTAACAAATAATCCAATTTATTATGAATCTAGGACAATCTTTATTTGCAATCGGTGCACTTATTCTTTTATCGCTTAATATAATGAGTGTTAACACCAGAATTTTAAGAACCGATGAAGTTGCCTTAAACTCAAAGATAGGAGTTTTAGCAACCTCCATTGGTACCTCGATCATTGAAGATGCCAGTAAGCTACCATTTGACGAGAAAACCCAACATGCAGCTCTTTCAGACAAAAATCTACTCACTCCATCTCCATTTGTTATTGAAAATCCAGGAGTATATGATGATTTTGATGACTATAATGGATATACCAAAACAGATACTGTATTTACAATACCTTTTAAAGCAATTTGTTCAGTGGATTATGTTAATGCAACCAATCCAGATAAAGCTGTTGCAAATCAGACCTGGCATAAAAAATTAACAGTTAAAATTACAACTCCTTTTTCACAAGATACCATTAAACTTTCTACAATATACAGTTATTGGTTTTTTAGATAGGATAAAACTATGGGATTTAGTACACTAATAGATATACTTGGTTCAACAATTATTGGCGGCATTTTGCTAATAATTGTTCTCCGGTTAAATGATACTGCAACTGAAAAAACCACAAACTATGGTGGTGAACTTTCGTTGCAACAGAATCTTGTAACCATTGCCCAAATAATGGAGTATGATTTCCGTAAAATGGGTTATTGCAAAGATTGGCTGAAATTTCCTGATCCAAAGCTTTCTATTATTAGTGCCGGAAAAGATAACATAAAATTTTTTGCAGATATTGATAATAATGGAATTATGGATACTGTAAGTTATTACATCGGAGATTTTCTTACTTCAACTCCAAATCCAAGAGACAGATATTTTTATAGAAAGCTAAATAACCAGCCACCGGCTGCAATAAACTTAGGTGTAACACAATTTTTCTTAAGATATTTTGATACATTTGGCGATACATTAACTGCACCTGTATCCGATCCGACACTGATTAATTCTTATGAACTTAATATTCAAGTAGAAACTGTGTATGCGTATGATGAGCAATACTCTAGCGCCTTTTGGAAACAAATCAGATTATTAGCAAGAAATTTAAGAAATAGATAGGAGAATAAAATGAGTGGTAAAGCAATCTTTTTTGTAGTTATGGGTTTTAGTTTGTTATTTATGATTGCCGGACAATTTTATAATGGAGTGTCCGGAAGAATGACTGATAACTATATTGATTATTTTGAGCAAACTACAGCTCATAATATTGCAATTAGCGGCGCAAATATGGCAGCTAATGAACTTTTCTTTGATGCTGATTGGAATGCTGGTTATAATAATATTGATTATCAAAATGGTAAGCTTAATGTAACCATAATAAATTCAGATCCTAAAAGGCATCAGAAACAAATTTATTCGGTTGGTACATATAATAATATTACCAGTGAAGTAATTGTAACATTATCTCCTAGTAAATTTTCCAGATTTGCTTATTTTTCTGTAAGTGAAGGGGCTGGTGATATTTGGTGGATAAATCAAGATACTGTCTGGGGTCCTTTTCATACACAAGATTATTTAAAGGCAAGTAATCATCCTTCATTTATGATGTCTGCTACTACGCTAAAAGGTCTAAAATATTATAAAAATGAAAAGACTGATAGGCCAATTATTCATGGTAAATATGATCAAGGAGTTGATTTGGCTTTGCCTAAAGATGGAGTTATTCAAGTAAAAAATGCCGCATTGGATAAAAGTTTAGATGGTGGCGGATATTATTTGGCTGGAGCTGACGCAGGTAGTGTCAAATTAACCAATCCAAAGGGGAAATCCCAAACAGTTTTACGTGATGAAGTTTATATGGATTTTCAAGGTGAATATCTTTATTACAAATACGGATATAAGTATGATACTGGAAAAAAAGATATCAAAGGTAATATAATTTATGCAACAGCATATTTTGATTCTGTTAAACTTTATCTACCAGACGCAGCTCCTAATGGTGTAATTTTTGTAAATAATGGAAATATTCATATGAAAGGGACAATAAGTGGACAATATACTATAGGCTGCAACGGAAACACTGAGTCAATCTATGGCAATGTATATCTTGATGATGATATTGTTTACCAAAATAATCCCAAAACAAACCCTGGTGCATTAGACCTATTAGGTATTGTCGCAAAAAATGGAGTTAAAGTAACAGAAAACGCTGCGAATAATAATGATATTAATATTCACGCTTCTAT
Source organism: Bacteroidota bacterium (assembly GCA_022708025.1). Taxonomy (GTDB): domain Bacteria; phylum Bacteroidota; class Ignavibacteria; order Ignavibacteriales; family Ignavibacteriaceae; genus IGN3. Next base: position 59,957 of record JAKIZM010000008.1, read on the forward strand.
CTATATTGAAAATGGCGGTTTTGGAGCTGAAAATTATAACACGCGACCGGTTAGTGGAAAAATTAATTTATTAGGCGGCATACAGCAAGCCTTAAGAGGGGCAGTTGGAACTTTTAGCGGTACCACAATTACACATGGCTTTTCTAAACAATATCGTTATGATGATAGACTTATGGTATTATATCCACCATTTTTCCCCGGAACCGGTGGTTATGAAATTGTTTCCTGGTATGAATGATAATATATAATTATCTGATTAATATTTAAGGCTGAAATTTTTTTCAGCCTTTTTTATTTATTAACCGTTAAAATCCAGGCATCAACAAATTCTGATATCTTCCAGAGATTATCCCTTACTTCTTCTGCCTCTGTTCTGGATTTAAAGAATGGGATAACCTGAACTAAATATAGTTTGAGGCTTTCACTGTATACAACACTAAACTTATAATTTGTTTTTTTTTTGCTCATTTCTGCAAAAGTATTTGCTCTTTCTTCGGTTGTATACGCACCAACCTGAACAACGTAATAAGCTTGTTTAAGATTGGGATACTCCCCTGTTTTAGGAACATCAATAGTTTTATCTTCTGGTACTTCGTCAAAAACATAAACCTGTTTTTGTTCATCTGCTTCCTGATGTAATGTTGAACATCCTGCAAAAAATATTAAAGATATAAAAGTGTAAAAAATAATTTTCATAAAAGATAAACCTCTAAATAAAAAAGGGATGATATTACATCCCTTTTCTGAAAATAATAAACTTAAAATAATAAGTGATCAAAAAGATTATATGGAATTATCAGATTATTATCGCGATAACTATATTTTCCGCTAAAGAAAATGCTGCCAGGAATAGAGCCAACATCAACCAAAGGTATATTAGCATTAAATTTCGCATTAATTACTTTGATAAATTCATTAGCAATTATTCCGTGTGCCTGGCTCGATGGATGAACTCCGTCCAAACTAAACAAACCACCTTCAACATAAGTTGTTTTAAAAGGTATGCCATTGATTACTGTTCCACCTGTAAAATCAGCAGCTCTTAATTCATTGAACTTTGTATTTATATCAACAACATAAAATCCGTTTTGTTGAGCAACACCAGCTATAACATTATTAAATCCTGTTACTGCATTATTTGAGGTTGTTATTTCATCAGGATCAAGAACAAAAGCATCCGGAAAAGGATTCTGAGGATGAAAACCAAAAGGCTTGGTAGTATCAATTCCTAGTGGAACAGGTATATTGTTATCCCGATAGAATTTGCCAGTCTGCTGTCCAAGCAGTCCGGCATAAGTTTGACCTCTTAATGTAATAAGCGTACTACCCGATAATAAAGCAGTTGAATCTGCAAAACCTACCTTAAAAGGTAACATTCCTAAATTTGTACCGCCTTCATGACTGGCATAGATTAAACCGGTTAATGGTAAGCCGCTACCCTGCTGCATTAATCTTATTTGCCACCATTTAACGGCAGGGTTTATAGCAAGAGCTGGCCCAACAGTAGTAAAAAATGGAATAGCAGAAACATTAGGAATATTTCCTACTAACACGCCCGGATTTGTACCTGACTGAGTTTTATATTGCTGAATTCCCTGTGCAATACCGCCAAATAATTGAGTAAATTGAGCAACACTTGTTGGTGCAGCTGGAGATGTTCCACCGCTTGTTGCATAACCAAGAACATCATTATTCCCTATCCAGAGTGTTAAAAATGTTGGTTTTAATGATAAGGCTTGCTCTAATTGAGTCCCTTTACCACGCAGAATAAAATCAAAATATGGATTTGGACTATTTGAAAACACAAAAGACGCACAAGTGGTGGAATTTTTAGCAAATAATACGTCGTAAGTTAAAGCACCGGGAATACCTAGATTGTTATAAGCTGCAGGATAATTAGCATTCAACGGTATTCCTGAAGATGTATTTGTATAAAGAGTAAATGGACTTAAACTTTGCACTTCCATTCTTCCGCCCAAACCTGGATCAGAAACATACGGCACCTGATAATCTGTACCAACTTGTTTAGCTATCAAATTTCCATAACTATACATTTGTGCAGATTCATAAATAGTTCCACTTTGATATCCGGCAGTAATACTATTGCCGATTGTTACAAACCGGGTAAAATCAGCGCTGCCACTAACTTTATCTTGCACAACCGGTGTAAGATCTGAATAATCATTACAACTGATAAAAAACAGAGCCGATAAAAATAACGATACTATAAATTTAATTTTCAATTTCATTTTAAATCTTCCTCCTTAAAAGCTATAAACAAAACCAAGTGAAAATATATTGGCACTTGAATTATATGTGCCATTAAAGGTACTGCCTAAGCCAGAATAAATTTCTTCTGAATCAGAAACAGTTAATTGTTTTGCACGGATAAAAAGATATGATCCGGTAATTGTGAAATTATCAAATAGTCTTCCTTCAATACCGCAGCTTAAACCTAATCTGTCAGATTCAGGTAAAGAAGGATTTAAATATTTTGTTGAAACCGGATTTTTATCAAAATAAGCTCCGCCCATCAAACTTACTTGATCATTAAGTCTGTATCCGGCACCGAATCTGATTATATAAGAATCATCGTATAATCTCGGACTGCTGCTTACTGTTCCTGTTTCTTCAAATTTAACTTCTAATTTATCATAACTTGACCAGCCGACCATCTGGTAATCAGCACTTACTTTTAAGTTTTTGGTTATATCAATTGCAATACCTACTGCAATATTTTGAGGAGTAGTTAGCTCTGCAGAAATATCTCCCGAAGGTAATTGAGACTGCAATTGTGCAGGTCCTGTTGAAGTTGCTGTGCCGGTAAATCCATATTTAACCTGGCTATGATATGAAGCACCAATTGTAAGAAATGATGTTGGTTTAATCATTAATCCTGCATTAAAACCAAATGCTGCGTTATCATTCCCTTCTAGTGAAACATAAGCATCATCAGCAAGAATTGTGCTTGGTTGAACTTTCCTTTCAATGATTACATTGGCAAAACTATAAACAAATCCGGCACTTAAAGATATTTGTTTAATAGGTGAATAAGTTACAACAGGACTTAAAGTGAAAGTCATTAGCTGAGTTTTAACTGCAAGATATTTCCCAATCCAATCACTGTCCCATTCAGTTCCCAAACCAAAAGGTGTTGTGAAACCAAATCCTGCAGAGAATTTTTCACTAAAAGCATGTGTAGCAAAAAAATGTGTAGGAAAGAATACTAAATTAGCTGCTCTGTACTTAGTAATATCAGGATAAACACCACGGAAAGAACTTTGAGGTGCTATTAAAGACGAACCCAGCATCAAGTGTGTTCCGGAAAATTGGGATAATCCAGCGCCGTTCCAGTAAACAGCTGAAGGGTCATTTGCAACTGCTGTAAACGCGCCTCCTAAAGCAAGGGCTTTAGCTCCATGCTCATTTAGTTGAAATCCACCAGCCAAAGCATTTGTAGAAATCAACAATAGAGTAATAATAAGAAAAAGTAACTTTGATTTCACTTTTTTGTCTCCTGTAATAATTAGTTGATAATTAATTGAACTAAAATTATTAAAATTTTCCTAATAACAAATTATTTTACAGCAAATAAAATTATATTTTTTTCTATTGCTGTTCCCTCTTTAACATACATTTCTTTTAATGTGCCATCTACTGGAGACTTAATCTCGTTTTCCATTTTCATCGCTTCAAGTATTAAAACTGCCTCACCTTTTTTTATAGCCTCACCTTTTTGTTTTTTGATTTTTAATACTAATCCGGGCATAGGAGATTTTATCTCAATTAAGCTGTTATCAACATTTTTTGAATGAGATATTAATTGAAATGCTTTTTCTTCCAGACTGGATTTGATATTAGCAAGTATTGAAACACCATTGATACTTAAAACCACTTCCCCATTTGAGTTTGATAAAATTGATGATTCAAAAATTTTATCATTTAGTTTTAGCAATATATTTTTTTCATCAGTATTTACTGATTGATATTTTACAATAACACCATCTATTTCGGCAGTTGAATCATCAATGATTTTGATATTCTTTATTTTATTATTTAATCTGACTACAAACTCATTCATAATTTTGATTCCACCATTTAGACTGAACAGTTTTATTATCTCTACTACCACCTGAGTTAGATTTTTTAAATTTATTTAAAGCTGCTAATAAAGCAGCTGCGTTTTCGAGATCTGCTGAATAGTTTTCAGAGGAACTAATTTCATTCAGGTTTAAAGAATCAATAAAATTTATATCATAATATCCGTTAATGAATAGTCCATTAGTTATAATGTATTTTAAAAACTCCTGATTTGTGATAACTCCGGCAATTTGATATTCGTTTAAAGCTCTTTTCATACGCAATATTGCCTTTGTTTTATCGCTGTCCCAGCATATTAATTTTGCAATCATCGGATCATAATAAATTGATATTTCAGAATTCTCTGAAAAGCCTGAGTCAACTCTTATTCCGGGACCATTTGGCTCTTTATATTTTAAAATTTTTCCTGTAGAAGGTAAAAAATTATTTGTTGAGTCTTCTGCATATATTCTACATTCAAGAGCAAAACCTTTGATAGATAAATCTTCCTGATTAAAAGAAATTTTATTACCAGCCGCAATAGATATTTGTTCGCGAACCAGGTCAATTCCGGAGATAAGTTCAGTAACCGGATGTTCGACCTGAATTCTTGTATTCATCTCTAGAAAATAAAAATCTTTATTCTGATCCATTAAAAATTCAATAGTTCCGGCATTATAATAATTGCACGCCTTTGCCGCATTTATTGCGGCAGCAACTATTTTTTTTCTGGTTTTCTCATCGACAAAAGGTGACGGTGCTTCTTCAATAATTTTCTGATGTCTTCTTTGAATTGAACATTCTCTTTCAAAAACATGTCTGTAATTGCCAAACTTATCTGCTATTATTTGAACTTCAATATGTTTGGGTTTTTCAATAAACTTTTCAATGTAGATATCATCATTAGCAAATGATTTTAAAGCTTCTCTTTTTGTTGATTCAAATGCAGCTTCAAACTCTTCTGCATTATTAACTTTACGCATACCTTTTCCACCGCCGCCCGCAGAAGCTTTTAACAATATCGGGAATCCGATTTCTTTAGAGAATTCCAAACCTTCAGAAATACTATTTATTGGCTCAGTGCTTCCGGGAACAATCGGAACATTGTTTTTTTTCATCAATGCTCTTGCAGCTGTTTTACTTCCCATCATCTTTACTGATTTGGAAGAAGGTCCGATAAATGTGATTCCTGCTCTTTCAACATCTTCAATAAATGATGAATTCTCAGCAAAGAAACCGTAACCGGGATGGATTGCATCTGCTGAGATTTTTTTAGCCAGTTCAATTATTTTATCCTTATTGAGATAAGAATCTGAAACCACAGACGAACCAATATGATATACTTCATCGGCTAATTTTACGTGTGTAGCAGTAATATCAATATCTGAATAAATTGCTGCTGATTTAATACCTAACTCTTTGCAGGCTTTAATAATTCTGACAGCAATTTCGCCTCTGTTGGCAATCAGGATTTTGTTAAACAATATTTCTCCTATATTAATTCAGCTATAGTTATACCTTCACCACCAAATTCAATTGGAGCAAAGTAGTAACTTTTTATTTTATCGTGGTGTTTTAATAGATCCCAAACAGTTTTCTTCAGCGCACCTGTTCCCTTTCCATGTAAAATTTCAACCCTATCCATTGAAGATTGATAAGCTTCATCTATAAAACGAATTACTTTAAACTCTGCTTCTTCCGGTCGTTCACCTCTGATATCCAATCTGTAATTTATTTCCGGGATTTGATAGTTATTATAAGTTTCTGTCCGCACAGTTTTATTTTCTTTTGCTTCAATCAATTCTGATAATTTCACTTTCATTTTTATTGCGCCAACCAGAATTGTTGCCTGAGCTTTTTCATTATTTATATCAACAATTTTTCCCACTGTAGATGAGTTTTTAATACCTACAGTATCACCTGTTTTAAATTGTTTTTTGTGATCGGTTTTTTCATTCAGAAAATTAAAGATTTTTTTGTTTTCTGTTTTAACATCTTCAATAATTTTTTTCGCTTCCTTTATAACCTCTTTACTAGCATCTTTCTCACGTATTTCTTTAATCACTTTTTCAACTTGCTTATTGATATTCTCTAAATATAAATCACTTTCTGCCTTTACTTTTTTTAATATCTGATTTTTCTCATTTTCAATTTTCTCATAGCTTCTTTTATAGAGATCTGATAAGCCTTTGAGCCTTGTGTTTTCTATTTCGAGTTCATTTAATTTTTTATTCAGTTTATTGGATTTCACTTCAAGTTCCGAAAGGAATCTTTCTAAATTATACTTATCCTCATCAATATTTTTCTTTGCATTTTCAAGGATTGTTTCATTTATACCGCTCCTTTTCGCGATTTCGAATGCATAACTTGAACCTGGTATGCCAAGATGAAATCTATATGTTGGCGATAAATTAGAATGGTCAAACTCCATAGCTGCATTTTGCATTTCTTTATGATTAAATGCAAACACCTTAAGACTGCCATGATGCGTTGAAGCAAAAACTAAAGATCCTTTTTTCTGCAGCTCTGATAATATAGATGCTGCTAGTGCAGAGCCTTCAGCTGGCTCTGTTCCACTTCCTATTTCATCTAAAAGAACCAGTGTTTTGGAATCCGATGAATTGATAATATGAGTTAAGCTTTTTAAATGAGAACTAAAGGTTGAAAGATCATCTTCAATAGATTGCTGATCGCCAATGTCAATCAGGATATTATCAAATATGTGAAAATTGGATTCTGAATTAACCGGAACATGTATACCTGACTGAAACATCAAATTCAATAATCCAATAGTTTTTAATACTACTGTTTTACCACCCGCATTTGGTCCCGTAATTACTACTACATTTACATCATTTAATTCAAAACTAAGCGGAATTGTATTTTGTCTACCAAGTTTTTTTAGTAATAGTGGATGTCTGGCTTCAGAGAAATATAAAGGCTTGTCACTTTCCATTTTTGGTAGTTCGCTAATTATCTCTAACGAATATTTTGCCCTGGCAAAAACCGAATCAATCTCTGCTAAAGTATCTAGCGATTCTTTTAATTGTTCTGCTGATTGCCCGATGACTTTTGTTAATTCTCTGAGTATTCTTTCTATTTCTCTTTTTTCAGCAAATGAAGTAGAGATAATTTCATTGTTTAAATCAAGTGTTTCTTCAGGTTCGATATATACTGTCTGCCCAGTCGAAGATTCCGAATGGATAAAGCCTCTTAAGTGTCTTTTATGTTCAGCTTTAACGGGAATTACCATTCTGCCATCCCGTAAAGTAAGATAATCTTCGCGAACAATATCATCTTCTTTAAGAGATTTTATAATACGATTAATTGACTTAACAAGCTCAGATTTTTTATTGTTTATTTCTTTTCTAAGTCTTGCTAATTCGTGGCTTGCATTTTCTTTAATCTCACCTTGTTCAGTAATAATTTTTTCTATTCTATTTTCAAAAAGTTTATCTGTAAACAGATTGAATGACTTTTGCTTAAGAATAGAATTTTCTTTTGCTTCCTGAGAAATAAATTGCCTGAGTAATCTGGAAGTCTTAGCTAACTTTAAAATTTCTAACAATTTTATTCCTTGAATGACTGCGCCTTCAATTCTTGTTTCGGATAAAACTGAATGAAGCTCTGATAAATATTCAATCGGAGGATAACCAACTTTGTTTATTAATTCCTTTGCTTCGTTTACTGCCTCTCCTTCAGTTTTGATAAAAACCAGGTTATTAACAGGCAAAAGATTTAAAACTTTTTTCTTTCCTGATTCTGTTATGGCATATCGTGAAATAAAATCCAGGACTTTCGGAAACTCTAACTTTTCTAAAACTGATTGATCAATCATTTAAGAGTATCTTTTTGATTAATATAATCTTTGATTATGTCCTCAGTATCAGGTGTATAAGCTTTTAGAAAATCAATTGAATGTGGAATAACGCCATAGGCATATTTATAAAGAAGTGAGGAATTCTGAGTTTTCTTGTCCGGAAAATTAAAAACATTCAGAAGCAAAAAAATAGCGCTGATAAAAAAGAGAAGTTGTATAACACCAACTAAACCGCCAATTATCTGATTTATAAGATTGTTTATTTTATCGAAAGGATGTATTACACGTTTAAGAATGGTTGTTACTATCATCAGAACAATAAACAAAATCATCCCCGCCATAATTTCCGCAAGATAAAGTTCAATATTCAGAACAGACTCAATCACTCGACCAAAATGTGAAGATAAAAGTATTGAAACAATAACAGCTACGATAAAACCAATAATACCAACTAATTTTCTGACAAACCCATCTTTGAATCCAAGAAGAAATCCAATTAAAACAGTTACAAGTATGATGATATCAATATAATTCAATTCGAAACCAGAAAGTTTTCAACTATTGATTTTACAATCTTTCCATCAGCTTTACCTTTAAGCTCTTTCATAACCAGAGGCATTAGTTTTGGAAAATCTTCTTTAGACTTTGCGCCGATCTGTGAAGCTAATCTAGCAACTTCAGCTTTAATTTCATCTTCATTAAGTTGTTTCGGAAGATATTCCTGAAGAATTTTTAATTCTGCTTCTTCCTGATCAGCCAAATCATTTCTACCAGCATTTCTAAATTGTTCAATTGAGTCTTTTCTTTTTTTAGCTGCAGTTGTAAGCATTTGCAACTCATCTTCATTATTCAGATCTCTTCTAACACCGCTTTTTTCAAATTCAAGTATTAAAGCCCTGATTGATCTTACAACAGCCAATCTGGTTTTATCACCGGATTTCATAGCCTCTTTAAGATCGTTGTTAATTTTATCTTTTAAACTCATTAATGCCCTCTATAAATTGAAAAGGCAGGTGATAGTTCGAACCTGCCTTAATAAAAAGAATATTTAGATATTATTAAACCTTAATCATAGCTGAGTAATTGATTCTGAGACAATAAGCTTTTCTCAGCGCTTGTTGAATATCAGTAATCAATCCCATATCAACATTCTGGTCAGATCTTAAAGAGACAATTAATTCAGGCAAGGTTTTCTTTTTACCATACATTATCTCTTCAACCTTACCAAGATCGATTAAAGAATCATTTATTTGAATTCTTTTATCTTTACCAACCCAGATGTAAGAAACAAGTCGTTTGTTTTCAATTTTTTCGATAGCCTTTGCTTCAGGCAATTTAAATTGAACTAGAACATCAACCTCTCTCATCGTTGTAACACACATAAAAAACATAAGCAGCATAAAAACAATATCCGGCATTGATGTAGTTGGAATTTCCTGTTTAGTTTTAGCACGTCTTTTTTCGAATGTCATTTTAAAATCCCTGACTATTTTTTAATTAATTCTGGTTCAGCTAAAGAAATAATAATCGGCACTGCGTTTTTTACATCTTCCTGCTGTTCCTGATTCAAATCATTAAACTTTCTGCCAAATTTCCCATTAGAATATTCATCACGCACTTCAAAAAATGCCTGCTTAATCTGGTCTAAAGCAGCTATATAAACATTATAAACTGTTTTTCTATCAGTTTTTAATGATACAATCATTTTTTTATTTAGTGGTAGATTAATTTTCGACTCAATTCTGGGTTTTAATATATCCTTAATCCTGAAAACAGGTTCAATATTATTATCTACCAGAACCTCACCATTCTCATTCACTAAAACAGCAGCCATTCTACTGGGATCAACTTTAACTTCAACCTGTTGATCTGGTGGAACATATTCAGGTAAAGTTAATCCTAATCCTGTGTCAACATCAATAACAGTTGATACCAGGAAAAAAAGCAAAAGAAGAAATGCCAAATCCGCTTGAGAAGCAGTCGGAATTTCAGCATCCGGAATTTTTCTTTTCTTAATCATTTAAATTTCCTTAAAAATTTTACTTTCTGGGAGATTTCATTTCATATAAAGCATCTATCAATTCGATAGAAGTCTGTTCCATATCTCCAACAAGTCTGTCAATTCTCGATACGAAATAGTTATAGAAAACCTGAAGTATCATTGCTACAACAAGACCAAAAAGAGTTGTTAGAAGTGCAATAGCAATACCATCAGCAACAATTGCCGGAGAAATCTGAGCAGCTTCTTTAATAGCGTCAAATGCTTCAATCATTCCCTGAACCGTTCCGGTAAAACCAAGCATAGGTGCTAATGTAATAAATGTTGAAATCCAGATAAGTCCTCTTTCAAGGAATCCCATTTCAATTCCACCATAAGCAGAAATAGCTTTTTCTGCAGCATCCAAACCTTCATTATATCTTAATAATCCAGCATAAAATACTGAAGCAACCGGACCTCTGGTATTTTCACATACTTTTTTAGCTGCTTCAACGCCGCCGCTATTTAATGCTTTTTTTACATCAACGATAAACTTTTTTGTATTAGTTCTTGCTCTGGTAAGTGTCCAAAGTCTTTCAAAACAGAATCCTAAACCAATAATAAGTGATGCAAGAATTGGATGCATAAAAATACCACCGGCAACATATTTTTCGGTGAGCCAATTCATTACCCCACTATCATTTGTAGCTTGGGCAATAATATTGAAAATTGAAGCGATAGTTAGTACGAAATCCATAAAAGATAACCTCCTGGTATATTAGATAAATCTAATTATGTAATTAACAAATAATTTTCTTAAAAATGTGCTTCTACAATAAGTATTTCGAAAAACAAAGTCAATAAAATAGTTTAGTCTTTATTTAAATCTCAAATCCGATATAGGACATAAAAACAAAGATAATTTAACGGACAAATAATTATTTCTTAAAAATTCTTCCTTATGACTGTCTTTATTGAGCTAAATGGGATTGTTCATATAACATTTT
>JAKIZM010000108.1 GCA_022708025.1 Bacteroidota bacterium
CTCATATGAAGAATAAGTATTGTTGAAAATTTATTTCACCCAATTGGTGAATATTTTTTTCTCTAATTTATCCCTTTTTTTGATATTTAAATAGTCCTTTCTGTATTTCTATTTCGGATTTAAGAGTTATTTTTTAGCTATGTATTTTAAAAATTGTTTGTATCTTTGAGTTACAAAACTTGACTTTTGAGGAATTAAATAAGTTTAAGACAAAATCGGAGATAAAATGAAAAACTCAAAACTTTATATGGCTGCATTTTTAATGCTCAGTATGGTCTTTGTTGGTTATCAGTGCGGATCAACGGAAATTACAAGTGCCAGATTATATATACAGCAGAAGAACTGGGATAAAGCTTTGGATGTGTTGCAGAAAGAAATTACTAAAAATCCTAAAAGTGATGAAGGCTTTTATCTTATGGGCTATGTTAATGGTGAAAAAGGTAATTTTAGTGAAATGGTTCAGAATTATGATAAATCTTTAACACTTAGCAAAAACTATGAAAAGAATATCCAGGATTCCAGAAAATATTTTTGGGCACAATCATTTAATAAAGGTGTTGGATTATATCAAAGAGGAGTAAAAACCACCAACACCGATAGTGCACAGATATTTTTTGATAAATCAATCGCAGAGTTCAAATCTGCTATTATGATTGAACCAGATTCAAGTGATACATATAAAAATTTAGCATTTGTTTACTTAAGCAAAGGTGATAATGATGCTGCTATTGATCCGTTAAAGAAATTAATTGAAAAGGAAAAAGCTCTTGATGGATATAAGTTTCTCGGAGAAATTTATTATGTAAACGGAACTAATCTGAAAAATCAGGGTGAAGATGTAAAGGCAAAAGAAGAATTCAATAAAGCTATTAATGTTCTGGAAGAAGGATTAAAACTTTATCCAAATAATTCAGAGCTTCTGTTAACATTATCTAATGCTTATATTGGTGCTGACAGAACAAATGAAGCAATAGAACCTTTTAGAAAAGGCGTTGAATCTGATCCAAAAAATCAATACTATCGTTATAATTATGGAGTATTGTTATTAGGTATTGAAGATTTTGCCGGCGCTGAAGAACAATTTAAGGAAGCTATTAAGATTGATCCTGAATACGATAACGCTATTTATAATCTTGGTGTTACATATCTTAAATGGGGAACATATCTTAACAAAAAAGCTGATGAAGAAGGAAAAGTATCAGATGAGTATAAAACTAAATATGAGTTAGCATTACCATATTTAGAAAAAGCTGTTCAAATGAAGGATGCAACTGCTCAAACCTGGGAACTTTTAGGAAGAGTTTACTCAGTTCTTGGAATGCAGGATGATGCAGCTAATGCTTTTAAAAAAGCTGATGAGATGAGATAAATAATTATGGATCATTCAAAACAACCACAAGGACAACAATTAAATATTGAACTTGGTGAAAAAGAAGCTGAAGGAATATATTCTAACCTGGCTATTATTTCGCATTCACCTGCGGAGTTTATTATAGATTTTACCAGAATAGTTCCCGGAATTCCAAAAGCCAAAGTGCACGCCAGAATTATTACTACTCCTCAGCATGCCAAAATGCTTATGAAAGCTTTGATGGATAATATAGAAAAGTATGAAGCAAAGTTTGGTGAAATTAAAATTGATACAGGACCAAATCCGGTATTTGGATTTGTTCCGCCTAAAAGTGGTGAAAAGGTAAATTAAGCTTGTAAATAAACATTAAAGCCGGTCTTACCGCCGGCTTTTTGTTTTTTAAAGATTACTTTTAATAAAAGTGATTGTGCAGTTGTTATTATTTTCTTGCTCTCCAGAGATTAAGTGCTGCAGCAGCAAGAAAAATAAAATTTGCAAACCATGCAGTAATAATTGGATTTAATGAACCATTCTTTCCGAATGCCTGACTGATCTTCATAAAAACCAAGTACAAAAATGTTACCAAGATGTTTAATCCAACCTGTGATGCAATTCCGCCTTTTCTTTTATTAGCCGAGATTGGTAATCCAAACAAAACCACAATTACGCTTGTCATAGCAAAAGCAATACGTGAATGATATTCAATTAAGGTTGAAGTAGGATCATTGCCCGCAGCCTTTTGTGATTTTATCAGTTCATTTAGTTCTGTCAGATTCATTTCCGAAGGTCTTGTTTGTTTTTTGAGTAAGTCAGCAGGAGAAAAATTGAGATTTTTGATTTCCATATTTGTAAAGTATTCAGCTTTTTGCTGTCTGTTAAAAAAATCTCTTTTAATCCCATTAAAAGCCGTCCAGCTATGCTTAAGTGAATCATACTGCAAAGTAACAGCATCAATTCTTTCAGTCATTTGCTTAAGATTATTTGGATCATAATCCTGAATACTGACTCTGTTTGCACGGTTTGAATTGACATCAAAAAAAGATATGCTTACAATTCTTTGTTTTGAGTCCTGAAAGAAAATATTACTTCCGGCAAAACTTAAATTCTTTTTTAAATATTCCTGTTCGATATTCAACTTGGTTTTGTTTGCCATCGGAACAACAAAACCACTGAAATAAATTGAAAACAAACTGATAAAAAAAGTAGTAATTAAAAATGGCAGCATAAATCTGAACAAACTTACTCCGCTTGCCTTAATAGCAGTAAGTTCGCTGAGATTGGCAGCTTTACCAACTGTAAACAGCGCCGCAAATAAAACCGCTACAGGTGTCATCAGTCTGATTATCTCCGGCGAAAAGACTAAATAATAATGCAGGGTAATTAAAGCAGGAACTTTCTGATCAATAAAATCATCAAGGTTTTCCATTACATCGATAACTATGAAGATCAAAGTAAATCCCAGCAGACCGAAAGCAATCGTTTGTATAAATTGTTTGACAAGATATTTATCTAGTATCTTCATTCTCAGTATAAATATCTTTTTGTCTGAAACGTTTTGGAATTAATATCTTCAGGAAATTAAAAGTAAGTGTTTTCGTTTCCTTATTTGTTACGATGATAAGTATAATACCTGAGATTCCAAGTAAAATATTTGCAGCCCACATTCCGATGAACGGAGAAAAGAAACCTCGTTCAGATAGTTTTTCGCCGCCTATTAAAAATGACCAATAAATAAGGAAGAAAAACAAACTCACTCCGGCAGCAACTCCAAAGCCTCCTTTTCTAACCATTACACCGAGTGGAGCACCGATTAAAACGAAAATAATACAGGCAGCGGGTAATGCATATTTTTTATAAATCTCAACCTCATATTTTTCTATTTCTCTTTTAGTCCATTCCATACGGTTAAAGCTGGAAAGCATGATATTTTTATTTGTTCTTACCTTTTCGATTGAGCGGTATATAGTAAGCTCTTTATTTCTGCCAAGTGTGCTCTCAATACTACTTGCAGAAGATTTTAAAGTATCTTCAAAAAAAAGTTTTTTAGAGTCATTGATGAAAGAATTGTAATTATTTGCAAGAATTACTTTTAAGCTGTCTGTTATATACTGCATATCCTCAACACTTAGTTCTCTTTCGCCTCTGGAAGCAGGTCCGGATTGCTGCAGCGAAAACTGATCTCCGTTCATTGTTATCATGTGTTTTTCAAATTCCAGTATTCTGTAAAGAGTTGTATTCTGAACATCTGATTCGTGGATCTCACCGTGATAAAGGTCCATTATCAATTTAGAAAGATCCTTGGAGAAAAATATCTGTCCGCTGTCAGCAGTAACAACGTTTATCTTTGCACCGTTTGAGTGATCATATATGGTTATATGATATAGCCAGTTTGTAGTCTGGTTAATTGATCTGACAAGTATCGCATAGTTATCAACTTCCTGAGAGAAAAAGCCGGGCTCTAATGATAAAGTCGGTTTTGTGCGTGAAATATCACTCATTAATATTTTCGCCTGATGATTAGCATCCGGTAATACATCATTATTAAACTGGAAAAGAAGAACTGCAACAACTATACTTGCAAGCAGCGGTGAAATCAGCATTTTGTAAAGACTGACACCTGATGATTTCATTATAGTTATTTCATTATTCTGACTTAAACTCCCGAAAGCCATAAGTGTTGCAACAAGTGAAGCCATCGGAACAACTAATACTACCATCCAGGATAAATTGTAAACAATAAGCTTAACAATTACCCAGCTATTCAATCCTTTACCAACAAGCCGGTCAGCAAATCTCATAAGAAATTGCAGAAGGAAAATACATATAAGTGTTACCAGCGAAAAAATAAAAGGTAAGAAATGTGCTTTTAATATGTATCGATATAAAATCATCAGTCAAAGATACTTAAGCAAAAAAAGTTTAACAAGACAGCTTTTAGCCTGTAATAATTGTCTCTTAAATCCGAAATAGAAATACAGAAAGGACTATTTAAATATCAAAAAAAGGGATAAATTAGAGAAAAAAATATTCACCAATTGGGTGAAATAAATTTTCAACAATACTTATTCTTCATATGAG
>JAKIZM010000066.1 GCA_022708025.1 Bacteroidota bacterium
TTCAAAATGTTATATGAACAATCCCATTTAGCTCAATAAAGACAGTCATAAGGAAGAATTTTTAAGAAATAATTATTTGTCCGTTAAATTATCTTTGTTTTTATGTCCTATATCGGATTTGAGAATAATTCGCAAAAGAATCCTTTTTATAATGTTTTAGTAAGGCTATTTTTGAGAATAGAAATCTGAGAATTGAATGAAAAAAATATTAATTGTTTTTACCGGCGGAACTTTTTCGATGATGATAGATGAAAAAACCGGCGGTGCTGTTCCAAGATATTCAGGAAATGAATTATTGGGGATGATTCCTGAAGCAAAATCACTGGCTGAAATTGAGTGCTTTGATTTCGGAAAATATCCCGGACCTCACGTTACACCTGAACTTATGTTAGATCTATCTAAGAAAATAAATGCAAAATTAAAAACAGAAAAATATGATGGTGTAATTGTAACACACGGAACTGATACGCTTGAAGAAACAGCTTACTTTTTAGATTTAACTATTAAAACAGAAATTCCGATTGTTGTTATCGGTGCGATGAAAAACAGCTCTGAACCGGATTGGGACGGACCAAGAAATCTTATTGATGCTTTAACTATATGTTTGAACGATAATTCTAAAAATCTCGGTGTACTTGTTTGCCTGAATGGTGAAATAAATGCTGCAAGCGAGGTAACAAAAATTTACTCCGATTCTGTTGAGTCTTTCAAAAGTCTTGATTTCGGTATGCTTGGCTTTGTTCAAAACAGGAGAGTGATTTTTAATCGCTTACCAAGAAGGCTTGAAACTATTGAAGCACAAAAAATAAATCCGAATGTAGATTTGCTTACAGTTTATGCTGGAATGGATGAAAAGTTTTTTAAATTTTCTGCAGACAGCAAAGTTGATGGAATTGTTGTTGAAGCTCTTGGTGTAGGTAATGTTCCTCCGCCGGCTTTTGAGGGAATTAAATATGCTGTTGAAAAAAGAATTCCTGTTGTTCTGACTTCCCGCTGTCCTGCAGGAGAAACAGATGATATTTACAGTTATCCGGGAGCAGGAAAACATCTTCACGATCTTGGTGTTATTTTTTCTGATTATCTAAACGGACAAAAAGCAAGAATAAAACTGATGATAGTGCTTGGTTTGACTAATAAATATGATGAGATTAAAAAATATTTTGAGTAGGAAACACTCTAGATAAAATAAAAACTATTTTGCCTGATTTTTTAATCTCCGTAATGACTTTAGTTATTTAAATCTTATGCAATTCCTCAATATCAACCTTTACAACTTCATTAATCTTCTTTCCTAAAAATAATTCTGCAACTTGTTTAAATGTTGTTGGAATATCGCTCACATATAAATCAAGATTACCCGGAACAGCAGAGTTAGTCTCAAATCCGATTCTGTTTATCTCATTTTTTACGACTTCTGCAGTTGCAATGCCTGAATCAATCAACTTAACATTTTTACCAATTACATCCTGAATTACATCTACAAGTATCGGATAATGTGTACAACCAAGAACTAATGTATCAATATCTTTTCCCCGTAATTCTTTTAGATACTCTTCTGCAATATCATAAGTAGCTTTGTGATGTGTCCATCCTTCTTCTGCAAGCGGAACAAATAACGGACATGCTTTTTCGTACACTTTAATTTTATTATCAAGCTCATTTATTGCTTTAGAATAAGCCTGATTTGATATTGTTGCTCTTGTTCCGATAACACCGATCTTTCCGTTTTTAGTTTCATTGACCGCCATATCAGCGCCGGGCAGAATTACTCCGATAACCGGGACATCAAATTTTTCTTTTAAAGAAGGAATTGCAATTGATGAGGCAGTATTGCAGGCAACAACAATAGCTTTAACATTTTTACTTAGTAAAAAATTTGTATTCTGAACTGAGTAATCTATAACTGTTGAGTTTGATTTTGATCCGTAAGGTACACGTGCAGTGTCACCAAAATAAACAATGCTTTCCCTAGGCAAAGATGATATTAATCTCTTTACCACCGTCAAACCGCCAATACCGGAATCAAACACTCCGATTGGTTTTTCTTTTTCCATAAAATTCAAATCAGAACCTATAATATTTGATTGATTGCATTAGTTAATTCAGAATTGATAAACTCAAAATCGTTTGATGATACTTTGTGTCCGTTTCTATCTAACACATAAAACGAATCCACAATATCATCACCTTTGGTTGAGATTTTTGCATAGTAAATTATAAGTCCAAGCTGATTCATTTTGTTGGTTATCTGATACAAAAATCCTAATCTGTCAGGAGAGTGAACATCAATAATTGTATATCGGTCGTGTTTTTCAAAATTGATCTTGATCTGTCCGCTTCGTTTAAATAATTTACTTTCTATTCTCCACCAGCGCGATTTTAATTTTGTTACTTCCTGATGAAGTTCTAAAAATCCGTTTATAACTGAATAGAAATCTTCTTTAATCTTTTCATATTTACCAGAATCAATATGTTTATGAGTTCTGAAATCGGTCACAAGAAAGGTATCAATCACAATTCCGTCTTTGCGTGTAAATATATTTGCTGAGTGAATGTTTACATCGTTGATTGCCAAAACGCCGCATAGTTTGGAAAGCAGTGATGGAAAATCTTTTGTAATTACTGTTACGTTTGTAAGGTCATCCAGATCTTTAAACAGAACTGAAACACTATCTCCCTTTAGTATTTCTTCTATATGCAAAGCAATTTCTTTATCTGTAAAATGATTTACATATCCCATATCATCGTGTAAGGAATCGATATGATCCTGAACTTGATTTTCAGTTATCTTATCAGAATGTCTGGTAATATCCCTGGGCGTGGAATAAATAGTTGAGTAAAGCAGTTCTTCACCGGAAACTTTATTCTGAATCATTCTTTCACATTTTCTGTAAAGTTCTGAAAGTAATTCAGATTTCCAGGAAGTCCACACAACAGGATTTACAGCAGAAAGATCTGCATAAGTAATAAGGTAAAGTAAATCAAGTTCTTCAACGGTATTGAATTTAGCTGCAAAGGAATCAAGGGTTTCCGGGTCATTTAAATTTCTTCTGAAAGCTACTTGTTCCATTGAAATATGGTTCTTAACCAGAAAACAGACTTTATCAATTTCATCTTCTTCATAACCAAGTCTCATCATAATAGATGAAGCCATTTCGGCACCGATAATTTCATGACCGGAAATTCCGATAGGTTTTGCAATATCGTGAAGTAGTAAAGCCAGGTTTAAAATTTCTTTATCTTTGATTGAATTATAAATCCTGCCCAAGAGCGTATTATTATTTGCAAGTTTTTCCAGATTTTTAATTGTCATTATTGTATGTTCATCTGCAGTGTAGCAATGATAAACGCCGTGCTGCATAAATCCATTCAGATCACCAAACTCAGGAAGAAAAGCCCCAAGCACGCCAAGTTCATTCATAATTGCAAGTGTTGATCCGACATGTCTTGAGAATTTTAATATCTCTCTGAAAAAAACAGATGAATCAGGCTGAAGCCAGTTGTTTTCCTCAGCATTTTCAGTTGCTTCCATTATTTTCGTTCTCAGGTGATCATCAAAACCGGCATTATGACGGACACGATAATAAAATACACGGAATATATCGGATAAAGTTAACTCTTCTTCTTTTTTAAGATAGATTACTCTGTTCTTTATATAAAAATCTGAATCGAGATCGTATGATAGTGAATCAGGAACAGGATTAATATACTCGACTTTATATTTTTTTATTAGTGTGTGAGAGACTCTGAAAATTACATTTGCCGCATTAAAATAATTTTTCATAAACGGCATCAACTCAGATTCGGAATAACCGAAAAGTGCTGCAAGTCTTATTTGATCAGCAAATTCAAAGCGATCAGTTTTCGTCTTTGATGTAAGATGAAGCAAGTGTCTGATTGTAAGAACATATTTATAACTTTCTAAAAGACGCTTACATTCTGCAGGTATAGCTAAATTATTTTCTTTTAAGTAATCAATAAATATTTCTGCCTGTGTTTGTTCATATTGTGAGTTTAGCAATCGTTTGCTGCTTACCATCATCATCCATTCAATAGATTGAAAATCACGCAAGCCGCCGGCAGACATTTTAACATTTGGCTCGAGCATTTTTTGTGACGGACCATATTTTTGATGACGACGATTTATATCCTCAACGAAACTTGTTATTAGAATTCTTTTTGATTTATTATTTAGTGGATTAAGTAATTCTGTATTCCACGCATTGTATAAAACCGCATCACCAATAATAAAACGGGTTTCAAAAAACTGAGTGAAAGTATGCAGATCAGAAGAAAGATATTTTTTAATATCAGAAATTTCACGCACAGTATGCGAAGCTTCTATGCCGCTATCCCAGAGATTTGTAATAAAAGATTTTATTTCATCATTATCCTTTTGAATTGAATTTGAAATGATCATCAGATCGATATCTGAAAAAGGAGAAAGTTCGCGTCTGCTAAAACTTCCCGCCGAAGCAAGAGTGAACGAAATTGTTTTTCCATTTAATATTTTTCTGATAGTATCTTCAATAAGCAGGCTATAATTTCTACTGAAAAGGAATGCATCAGATCTTGCATTAAACGATGCAAAAAGTTTATCCCGTTCTTTAATGAATTCTTTTTTTATTTCAGAAAGCTGAGGCATAAAAGCTCAAATTAATTTTTCAGAAAATCATCTTCATCAAAAGCATCATCTTCAAAAGAATCATCATCATAATCATCCTGATACCAATAATCTTCATCTTCATAATCTGTTTCAATAACAGATGAAATTCCGCCGCGTGTATTAAACTTTGCAGTAATTTTCATCCATCTTGGCTGAAGCACTTCAACAAGATCATCAAGAATTTTATTTGTAACACTTTCGAAAAATATTCCGTCATTACGATATGACTGAAGATAGAATTTATATGATTTTAACTCAACACAAAGATTACCCGGAATGTATTCCAGAATTATTGTTGCAAAATCCGGCTGACCGGTCTTTGGACAGAGAGATGTAAACTCTGGAGCAATATGTTTAACCTTATAATCTCTGTCAGGATATTTGTTTTCAAATGTTTCTAAAATTTTTATTTTATCGCTCATATATTAACCTTGATTTTTCTTTTCCTTTTTCTTTCAATTAATTCTTCATTCGTTGGTAATCTTAATTCCATAAAAGCATAACTGATAGCATCAGCCCAATTTATAAAGTTAGGAACCAGATCAATAACTTTTTTAATTTCTGCTTTTGTAAGCTCTCTTTCCAAATCTTGATCCGCAATTTCTTGAATATCACTGATATCTAAACTATAAAATATTGTATCTTTTTCATTTTTGCTCTTCATTTTTTAATTCCTCTAATAATGATATAATTCTGTCTGCTTTGTATTCTCCTTTAGTATCAAATGGATTCTGATTTATTATTCGTATAATTTTTTTATCAAGTTTAGATGAAGCAAGTATTGAATTTCTACTTTTTACGAATGTTAATTCTCTAAACAAATACCATTCGTTTAATAATTTTTTGTATTTATTTAATTCCAAAGATGAATTTTTAGGATTATTTATGAAATCAAAATTAGTCAAAAAATCTGGTTTTGATATGGAGTTTATGATTTCTAAAATTTCCTGCATAGTTTGGGTTTCCTGAGATAGAAAATCCCAAAATTCATCAGCTAAAAGAACTTCGGCAGGGTCAAAAAACTTTTTGAAATCAACCGAATAGTTAAAAAATCTTTTTTTATTAAACCCACAATCCTTTTCGTTGAGAGGATCGAATGGGAATGCTAAATAATATTGAATATTTTTTTTAGGATGTAAATTTTTAAGAGCTGCTTTTGCCGATAATATTTTTTCTTTTTCGCCCTTAAAAATACCACTATTTGGTTTTACAGTTTTTATTTCAATTGCCACTATGTTATTTGAATCCTCATAATAAACATCTGCATCAAAATTTGGTATGGTTAGGGTCGAATTTCCTTTCGCAGAAAATATTAACTTGTTTTCATTTATAAGGTCTGGTTTGCTTTTATTGTTTTTTAATGATGATATAATTTCGTTAATAATTAATTGTTGATCTTTATTGATGGTTAAATTATTAAACTTTCTTTTTTCGCCATTACATAAAATTTGTGCTGTTCGTTCAAAAAACGATTGACCAATTGATGTATTTAAACCGTGCATCCAACTTGCAAGTGAAACAAAAATTGGAACTGAAGTTACATGTTTTTCAAGCTTTAATTTAAATGCATTAAGAAAAGCTTCGTGAAATGGAGCATTACGATTATCTGAAGCATCTTCTGGAAAATTATCAAAACGCGAGTGTAAAGTTTTAATTACCTGTATTGCAATTTTCTCTTTTGTAAGATCATCCATTATTTTTCCTTAAAATGAAATATACTTTCGGAATAAGCATTTTTATCTTTTTCTGAACGGTTTAAGACTGGTCGTTTAAATTGTTGGATGATTTTCATTCCCGATTTTTCAGCAATTACCGGATAGAGATTATGTTTATCATTTGCAACTATAAAAATGTTATAGTCTTTTGCCAAGAATTTTTTGCAATTATTTAAAACGGAAACGATACCATCTACATAACTTTCTTTTGCTTCTTTTCCTTTTCCTTTAAATAAAGGACCAATTTCTAATTCGTCCATTCTTTTAAATCCAAAAAGATCATAAGCATAAGCATGTTGCTCGTGGTAATTTATTAAACCAACATAAGGCGGGCTTGTAAAAATTCCTTGTATCTTTTGATTTTTTAATTTATTAGCAAAATCCTTATTCGTTTTTTCAACAGCCGCAAACAGATCAATTGTTCTACTATCGCCAGTAAAACAATGTTGAAATGTATTAGTTCTAAGTAAATCAAATTCTTTTAATCTCTTTAGTGTATCCTTTGAATATCTTTCCCACCAACTCTGAATTGAGAATAAAGGTTTACAAATTTTTCCGTGCTTTGAACAATAATAAGTTGTAGTAACCGGTTCAATTAAAGTTGCCAAATCTGAATGAGTGGTTGCTCGGCATGAACGAATTGTTCGGCTTAAAATTACACTTATAATTTTTTTTGAGTTTTGATTCTTTATTTTTTTTATCAATTCAAAGACAAAGTCAATTTCAGTTCTGATATGTTTTAAAAACCATTTATCTAAAAATGATTCAGAATTAAATTGATTCAATTCTATTTTAAACTCTTTAATAAGTTCTTTATAAGTTGTTAAAAATTCTTTTTCCTTTTGCAAACCGTATTTTAACTCATCAATTTCCTTTTTATTAACTTTTATTTTGAACTCAGGAGATGGAAAATATTTAGAATTAAATTCATTTAATCTTTCGAGAAGTTGTTTTTCAAATTTTACAGTGTTTGAATTTGTAATAAATTTTCTTAACGCAGCAGAAATTGAATTTATTTCTATTTCAAGATTCTTAAAATCATATTTATCAATTTTTACATTACTTATAAGTGAATTGAACTGAGAAACATCAATTCCGATTGCATTAATTCCGAGTTCATTTGATTGGACTAACGTTGTTCCACTACCACAAAATGGGTCTAGAATTATATCATCTTTTTTAAAAAACACTTCCCTTTTAAATTCATCTATATGGTCGTCCAAAAAATATTCAACTAGCTGAGGAATAAACTTTCCTTTATATGGATGGAGACGATGAACATGTTTTGTTGTTTCTGATTCTTTGTAATTTTCAAACGATAAATGCCAATCAATATCATTTCCTAACTTTTCTTTCCAATTATTTGAGCGGCTTCCATAATAAGAATAATAGTAATCACGGACTTCTTGCTTGCTTACAAAAGTATCACCATTATCTCCATATTTACGGATTCTACCATAATTAATTAAATAAGAAATATTTGATGGTGTAATATCTTTTTTAAGTTCTATGCTAATCCACTTACTTGCATCTTTTATACTGATTAAATCTTGTTGCATAATTAATACTTTGGTTTTACTTTATACTTTATCGGGTCAGCAATTTCCGCTTGTTGAAAGCCGCGTAAACGCAACGCACAGCTATCACAAACACCACAAGCTTCATCTTCATTTTGGTAACAACTCCATGTTAAATGTAAAGGAGCATCAAGTTCAATACCTTTTTTAACGATTTCCGCTTTTGATAAATTTATAATCGGAGTAACAATTTTGATACTTGTATCAGGTTTTGTTCCGAGATTAACCATTTTTTCAAATGCAGAAAAAAAATCCGGTGTGCAATCCGGATAACCTGATGAATCTTCATAAACAGCACCGATAAAAACAGCTTTTGCATTTAATACTTCCGCCCAGCTTACACAAGCAGAAAGTATGTTTGCATTTCTGAACGGCACATAAGAAGAAGGAATATTTTTATTGTTCAGATCTGCTTTTGGTATTTCAATGTTTTTATCTGTAAGAGATGAGCCGCCGATTTTTGCTAAATGAGTGTAATCAATTATTAATCTTTCTTTTACACGATAATGATCAGCAATATCATTAAAAGCTTTTAGCTCTCTTTTTTCAGTCCGCTGCCCGTAATTAATATGTGCAAAAGCAAGATTAAATTCCAGATTGGCAATTGCAGCAGTAACACAACTATCCATTCCTCCGCTTACAGCAATAACGGCAATATCTTTTTTATCTGAATGCATTAAAAAAGTTTATAAATGAAAATTATAATTACAAAATACAAAAAAGCGATAAAAGATTTTTGTGTAAAATATGTCAATTTGGAGTGAGTTTATTAAAAACCTTAATGTGTTTTATGAGAAAAATTTAATTGATTTCAGGATGAGAAAATTTATTAGATTTTTCTTAAAAGAATAAATATTGCAATGACTAAACTGATTGAAGCAGAAATTAGAAATGGTAAATAAGATCCAAACTGATCCCACAGCACACCGGTAAAAAAAGATCCAAGCATAACTGCAAAACCTGACAGCATAGTTAGTAAACCAATTGCTGAACCGCGCTGTTCATCAGGTATCAGATCAGGAATCCACGCTTTTGAGACACCTTCAGTTGATGCAGCATAAATTCCATAGAGTGAAAATAATATCCAAATAAGATTTATATTACTTAAAAAAGCAAATCCAAAATACACTAATGAAAAAATTATCAGCCCTGCAGCAAATACATTTCGCTTGCCAAATTTATCTGCTAAGCTTCCAAGTGGAAACGATGAAGCTGCATAAATAATATTGTAAAATACATATCCAAAAATGGCAAGCGAGTTTGAATGAGTAATATCTTGCGATTTTAAAATCAGAAAAACATCACTGCTGTTAACAAGGGAAAATATTGTTAGTAGGATTAAAACCCTTTTATATTCTTTAGGTGCTGATCGCCAGAACTCTAAATAACTTTTTTTTGATTTCATATTTGAGGAAGTTGTATTGTCTTTTACCATTAAAGTAAAAATCACTGCAATCACAGATGGAATAAATGCAGCCCAAAATATTAGTTGAAAGTTATTCGGATAGAAGTTTAACAGTAATAATGCAACAACGGGACCAAGTGCTGCACCGAATGTATCCATAGCTCTGTGAAATCCAAAAACAGCACCACTGTTGCCGTTGCTATAACTAGCAAGTAAAGCATCGCGCGGAGCAGTTCTTATTCCTTTTCCAATTCTATCTGAAACACGTGAACTTAAAACAACCGGAATGTTTTGAAAAATTCCTGGTAAGGGTTTTGAAAGTGCAGAAACTCCATATCCCAAAACAACAAAGATTGATCGTTTACCAATTTTATCGGAAAGAATTCCGAAATATCCTTTTAACAATCCTGAAGTAACTTCTGCTATTCCTTCAATCAAGCCAACAACAGCCATTGACGAGCCTAAGACTGATGTTAAAAAAATCGGAGTTACAGGGTATAGCATTTCGCTGGCAAGGTCAGTAAATAAACTGACCATACTGAGAATGAAAACCTGTTTAGAAATTTTTAATTTCATATAAGTTAATTTATTAAAGTATTAACAATATTTTAATCAATGTTATTCTTGCTTAATTTTGCTGGTAATTAATATTAAAAATCAGAGGAAGAAATGCGTAAAACTGTAATAGCCGGTAACTGGAAAATGAATAATGATTTAGCTCAATCGGAAAAATTAATTAATGAGCTAAAAAATCTTTTGCAAAATGAAAAACCAAATTGTGATGTGATTATCTATCCGCCTTATACCTCACTTTCAGAAGCATCAAAACTTATAAAAGGAACAGTGATAAAACTTGGTGCACAAAATATGTATTTTGAAGAAAGCGGTGCATTTACAGGTGAAGTTTCTGCATCAATGCTAAAATCCGTTGGATGCGAATATGTTATACTTGGTCACTCAGAGCGCAGAACAATATTTGAAGAAAGTGATGAAGTGATAAACAAGAAAATTAAGAAAGCACTTTCGGCAAGATTAAAGCCAATATTTTGTGTCGGCGAACTTTTAAGTGAACGTGAAACCGGAATAACTAACGATGTTATCAAAAGACAAATTTTAGGCGGATTGAACGGTGTAACTGAAGAGGAAATGAAAAATATTATTATTGCATACGAACCTGTTTGGGCAATCGGAACGGGAAAAACTGCTACTCCGTCTCAGGCTCAGGAAGTCCACGAATTTATCCGCGATTTAATTCAGATCGACTATTCTCTGGAAACAGCAAACGATGTAACAATTCAATATGGTGGCAGCGTAAAACCCGATAATGCAAAAGAACTTCTTTCACAAAAAGATATTGACGGTGCTTTGGTCGGCGGTGCCTGCTTAAAAGCAGATTCATTTTTGGGAATAATAAAAAGTGTGTAAAAACTTTATCTCTTAGAAATATAACTGAATTGTAAAAGCATAATTTATATTTTATTTAATCATTATGTTGTTAATCTTAAAAGGCGATTCGAATGAGTCGCCTATTATTTTTTTAATGATATAGTATTTATCTATGGGCTAACCAAGCATTGCATAAATACGACATTTTTTGATTACACTAATGACGACTAAATTTATTACTGTAATTGTAACGCTTGTTTTTATCAGGTTTATGCTGTTTTTTTTCTTTAATTATACAGGAACGAAATTTGCGTTTATTAATTATAACAGGAGTTAAGAGTATGAAAAATTTATTTTACTTTTTTAAGTGTTCTCTCCGGAAGAAGCCGTTAATAAATAAGATACTTACCTCATTTATTCTAATATTGCTGTTACCACAGTACTCCTGCAACACAACCGAGCCGCCGCCCGATAATAACAACCAATATTTAGAATATGAATGGACAATAGACACACTTAAAAACCCAAACGGATATGGAGTTGTCCCCTGGTCTATGTGGGGAAGTTCTCCACAAAATGTTTGGATTGCCGGATTTAATCTTGCAGGGCAAGGTGAATTATTTCATTGGGATGGAACACTGTGGACAAGAGCGACGCCTGATTTAGGATTTAATTATGATTTATCCTCGGTTATAGGATTTGCAGAAAATGATATTTACATAGCTGGATATAAAATTATTATTGACACTGTACAGCATTCAGAAAGTATAATTCTGCATTATAATGGAAGTATCTGGCAGCAAGAACCCATACCCATAAAAGGAGATGCTTTACTATTTATTAGTGGAAAAAATTCTTCAAATATCTGGGCTTGTGGAAATAATGGATCTCTTTATAATAAAACTGGAGGAATATGGAAAAAAATTTCTTTTGATGAAAGAGAATATCTGGGAGAGCTATCTGTGGCTCCTGATTTGGGGCCAATATATGTAGCCCCAAACGGAGATGTCTTTCTTATGAATAAATATTATAACTACCAAGTATATGGCGATACAGCAATGTTTTACTTTTCAAAGTATAGTAATGGTGCCTGGCAGGATTTAGATTCTTGCAGATTAGTGAACGTTGATGGAATAGCTACCGGATATAAATTTGGAGATAGAGCAATATGGGGTATTTCTGCAAGTGAAATTTATTCGGTAAGCAATTGGGCAGGGCTTTTTAAATTTAATGGAGCTAATTGGATTCTTGAAACTTGGGAAAGCAGATATGAATACAAAGACGTTAAGGGCACATTAGCTAATAAAATTTTTGTTGTAGGAGAGCACGGTACCATAAAATATTTTGACGGCAGCCGCTGGCTAAGAATACCCGGTTTCAGTAACAAGATAGTAGATTTTTATTCAGTAATGCCATTTGAAGATGAAATCTTTATAGGTGCTTATCAATTGGGTATTGGATATGCAGTACGCGGTAAGGCAAAAAAATAGTTGGAGGTTAGACTAATAAAATAAAAAACCCTACCGGCAGTAGCAGTACCGGTAAGGCATAAATGCAAATAAAATTAATCCAATATTCATTTCTTTTCAGTATGTTGAAATACAATACTACACTGATTTTTATGATCCTTTATGATCTTAATTGATTATTAGTAGATGTGTTTCTTTTGTCTTAGTATTCAGCTAATTTTAGCTCAACCAAAAAATGTTAAAAAAAACCTATGCGATGCAGAGGTAAAAATATGAAAAACATTAACTCAATTTCACTCTTGCTCATACTCTTAATCTTAATCTCAATATCTTGCAACACAACAGAACCACCGAGCAATACTACTTTAACACTTAAGCTCGAAGACGTTTCCTGCACCGAAGCTTGGATAACGCTTACAACAGCCAACATACAACTACCTGCAGCCATAATGCTAAAACAAACTAACCAAACCGGAGGCACAAAAACTAAAATCATAAATCTCAATACTCAGGACTCATTACTTTACATTGATTCTTTATTACCAAACCAAACATATAAGTTTCATACAACCATACAGTCAAGCAACCAATCAGAAGTAAAAAGCAATGAAATAACCGTAGCTACAATGGACACCACCAGCCACAACTTTACATTTGAAACTTTCACATTTGGAGGCACAGCAGGCAGCAGCTCACTTTACGATGTAGCAATAATAAATGAAAACAATATCTGGGCAGTGGGAGAAATAAAGATTGCAGATGCAAGCATTAACGGTTACACAACTTATAACGCAGTGCATTGGAACGGAAGTGATTGGGAATTAAAACGAATAAATATGCAAAGTAGTTGCAATCCAGTAACATACCCACCTTTAAAAGCAATTTGGGCTTTTTCAGAGAACAATATTGCGGTTACTAGTGGTGGAAGTATTGGTTGGTTTGATGGAAATACAAACAGAGCGGATTGCGGTATAAGATCAATTTTGACCGGTTCGATTAACAAACTTTGGGGCAGCAGTAGTAGTGATTTATATGCAGTTGGTAACAATGGAAATATTGCCCACTACAACGGTCAAAGCTGGATTAAGATAGAAAGCGGGACAACATTGGGATTATCTGATATTTATGAAAATAAGAATGGTGAACTTTATGCTTGCGGTGGGAATTTAAGTACGGGGCAGGGTATTGTTTTAAAAATTAATAGTAACAATACAATAAGAAAAATAATAGACAGCTATTATTACGGAAGCGGGTTTGAGAGTACAAAAATGTTTACAGAGAATCTATATGGACCTTTGGTAGGAATTTGGGCAGCTGAGAATGGTACCGTTTATACTGTGGGTAACCTGATTTATAGATATAATAAAGGCAGATGGGATTATGCAAAAGGAATTGAGTACAATTATTTAGATGCAGGTGGGCTTACCGGGCGTGGCTTCTCCTGGGAAATTGCGGGGATAGAAAACAATGATTTCATTTTTGTTGGAGAAAGAAATACAGTAAGGTATTTCAATGGAATCAGAGCAGTTCAAATAGGAGAGCCATTTAGTTATACAAGTGAATATCAGTGGTATTCTGTTGATTATAAACAAAACACAGCAGTTACAGCAGGAAAGAAAGGAGGTTATGCAGCTGTAATTATTTTCAAAAGATAAATTAAACTAATTTCAGAATATGAAAGGAGAATTACATATGAAGCGCTTATTTACAATCTTTTTAATTTTGTCCTGTCATATATTTCCTCAAGAGCTTCCGAAGTATTCACCTGGACATGCAATTATTATAGCAGGTAAAAGATAAAAATTAAAAGTAATCAGGAACTCATTCTGACCGAACAGGAATTCTGTCACTACAATATTTTAATACAATTGCACACTGATTATTAAATTCATATTTCTTTTACGTTTTTATTTAATTAATTTTAACCCAACAACAAATAAATTTATGCAATGTAAAGGTAACGATATGAAAAGCTATTCCTTTTTTACATTCTCAATTTCACTAATACTCTTAATTTTACTCTTTACTTCCTGCAACACAACCGAGCCGACGCCATTTAAGGAAGAACTACCTAAGTCAATAAAGCTTAAATTGCTTGATGTAAGTTGCACTGAGGCTTTTATAAACGTTAATGTTGGTGATTCTGTTTTGCCTATTGCAATTACATTTAAAAAAGATAATGCAGCTCTGTTTAGCTTTACACTTACAAAAACAGATACAATAATTATTGATACAACATTACAGCCCAACATAACCTATACCTACCAAATAACTGCACAGATAAGTGGTAAAGAAGAAAACAGTGACACATTACAAGTAAAAACTTTACAAACCACGAGTAATAATTTTGTTTGGCAGACATTTGAGTTTGGTGGTAATATAAGCAATAGCGTTCTTTTTGATGTTGCAATTATAGACGAAAATAACATCTGGGCAGTTGGTGAAATTCGTACAGATTCTACAGATACATTATATAATGTAGTTCATTGGGATGGAGCTGTCTGGAAATTGTTAAAACTACAATTTTATTCTTTTTGTGGGCAACCAAATACCGGTTCATATCCAGCTAGAGCAATTTTCACCTTTAATGATGGAGTTTTTGTTTTAGGTTCTACTTCTCAGATAATCTATCTAAGTGACGGAAATCAGTTAAAAATTGAATGCTTACCATTGACTATTTCGATCAATAAAATCTGGGGGAGTGCAAGCACAGATTTTTATGCGACAGGAAATACTGGTAGTCTCGCTCATCATCAAAATGCTGATTGGAGTAAAATAGAAACCGGGACTACAATTCCTTTAAATGATATTTACGGCAGTAAGGACGGAAAAAATGTTCTAATTAGTGGCTATGATTCAGAAACTGGTAATAGTTTGTTGTTAAGGTATTCCGATAATACAATGACAAAAATATACGAAGTTTTGCCCGGATCACCCGGATGGAATGAAGCCAGGGATAACCTAATAAGCGGCGTTATTTCAAGTTTATGGACTATAAGTGAATATCAACTATGGATTGCATCGACATTTGGGTTTTATATGGCACCTCAAAAAACAGAAGGTGAAGCAAAATTAAAATACAAATTTAGTTTTCCAATAGGCTTTATAGAGAGAATAAGAGGAGAAGGAAATAATAATGTATATGCTGTGGGAGATTATAGTACAATTTTCCATTATGATGGATTAGACTGGACCCTGTGCTCAATAAATTTTGGAGATGGTGCAAAACTTTATTCAGTTGCTGCGAAGAATAATACCATTGTAGCAGTTGGAACAACAGGAAAAGCAATATTAATGCTGGGTAAACAGCTTAATTAAATATAATATAAATTAAAATCGGAGGATTTTATGAAAAAATTGTTTTTCTTAGTCCTTATATTGTTTTTCATCGGAATAACAAAAGCACAAGTTACTGATAGCTTATGTGCGTCATTTCCGATAGAAAATTTAGAGCCATTGACTCTTCAAAAGGCACCAAATTATGTAAATTTGAGCACAGTAGATTGGGCTGATATTGCGGTAGCAATTCATATAATCAGATACTCTGATGGTAGCGGGGGGTTCAATCCAAAACAAGTATTAACAATAATTTCAAATCTAGATAGTGCTTATTCTGGTGCAAAAATGAGATTCTTCTTGCATACTTTAAATTTTATTGATGATGATCAATATGCAATTATTATAAGTGGAGACGAGGTGGAAGATCAACTAGCGAATGAGAATAATGTTGGTAATGCTATTAATATATATGTGGCTGAAAATTATGGTGCAAATGGGAGAGCTACATTTACCCCCGATTTGATGTTTGAGCTGGGCGACTACAGAACAACTCAATCCGTGATAGTTAGAAAGGATGTTGCTTTGGGATCGACAACCCCTCACGAAGTCGGGCATTATTTTAATCTTTTACATACTTTTCATCAATACGGTGGTAAAGCTGAATGCCCAGACGGTAGCAATAGCTCAATAGCAGGGGATTTAGTTACCGATACACCAGCAGAGCCTAAAGATAATGAAGCAAGAATTAATTTTGATTCAAATTGTCATTTTAAAAGAGCAGGAGCTTCTGCCTGTGGTATTAGTTATGACACTACTGCTTTAAATCAAATTAATGCAAATAATCTAATGTCATATGCCCCTTTAAATTGCAGAATACATTTCACTTACGGGCAATTAGCAAGAGCACGGACCACCTTAGAAAATGAAAGAAGAAGCGAATTATTAAAAAAGTGGGTCCAGTTTTCCAATCAAATTAATACAGAAAATCCAGGAGGATCACTATTAATAGATAATACCAACACGATTTTATCAACTCAGTACAAAGCCTTTGCAGATAACAATATACATACAGTAAAAACTAACAACGAAATATTTACTAATTATAATGGCAGTGGAATAAATTACAAGCATAATAATTGGAACGATGATTTGACTAATTATAAACTAAGTAGAAATTTTTCACTTCCGATATCATTTACGAAAAGTCAACAAACAGCTAAATTTTTAGATTTAAGACCCGTAAATATGAATATTTCAGGAGATATATTTCCGCAAATAAATTTCCAAGACCCTTGGTATGTAGAACAAGACGGAACCCAGCCTGAAAGTTGGAAATCGTACACTTCACCTTTCACACCTGGTTCTGGTGATTTTGTTTCTTATGGTGGTTTATTTTTAAATCAAAGTGATACTACAAAAGCAATATATAAAATCAGAATTCCATCCAGTATGACTCTAACGCCCTCAGGATCAATTGTTGACATTTACTTACTCGGATGGGATATAACAGGAGCTTCACTTCAGCATTCGGGTTCATTAACAACTGGTGTCGCATTTACAGTTAGTAATGGAAGTGTAACCGCCAAAGTTAAAGGACATCTTTTCACAAACTCTCCAACAGCAACAGCTTCAAACAATCAAAGAAAAATTGTCCAGGGCAGTAATGGTTACTGGGCTATGGTTTATGTAAGTATGGATCAGGTTTGGTTAAGCCGCTCAACAGACGGTGTAAACTGGGAGAAGGAAATAAAAATAAGCAGTGGATTGACCGCTAACTGTCCACATATTTCGATGTCAGGTAATCACGCAAATATTGTATGGCAGGAAACCAACTGGCAGGGAGGAAGTGGTTTTGATTTTACAGGAATTTATTTACGTAGTTATAATCTAATTGATAATACTTTGGGGCAAACAATCATGGTTGATTCTTTTGTTCCAATTAGCAAAAACTTTCAAGCAACTCCTGTAATTGACGGAGAATGGGGTCCTTCTTATGCAAGTGTAATGTTAGTTTGGAAAGAGCCGGACGGACTTAAAATTAAAAGATACACTCACTTATATGGATGGAGCAGTAAAGGAACAATATCTGGTACAAATTCTTACAGCACTAATCCTTCAATTGTTGATTATAACAGTAGTAATTTCTTTATCTGTTGGGAAGATGCAGCTAATCATAAAATAAAATATATAGAAGCAAGCTATGGGACATCCTGGAGCTTTTTCTCTGCTGCGGATGTCTCCCCCAGTTATTGGATGGACAATATGAGTCCGCAGATGACTTTGGTAAGCAGCAATAAACCAACCATAGTATGGAGAAGCAGAAATAATATTGTCGAGGGACTCTCTGTTCACATAAGACAAAAATCAGCAGATGTTTGGCAAAATATAACTTCCTTCTCTCAGACAGGACCTTTTAGCCCAAACCCGGTTATTGGAGATTATTACTCACAGAATAAAATGGACGTACTTTGGGATATTGGTAATTCAATCTATAAAGCTTCTTTTAATGGCAGCAGTTGGACAGGACCGACATTTCTTACATCAAACGGCGGCACAGGTTTAAATATAAACCGCACTTCTACATATCAAACAAAAGCTTTGTGGAAAAAGCCTGATAATACAATTGTCTTTCAAAACATTGGCGGTACTGCACCGCCTGCCAAAGTAACTGCTGGCGAAGAGAATGAGATAACTACACTGCTTTACAGATTAAACCGTCATGCAATTATCGAACTGCCTAAAGATATTGACAGTACTGCAAAAGGCAGTGTTTGTTTTGAGATTGCTGGTATCAGTACTTTGTATAATAATTCTGAAAAAAAGATAAATTATTCTCTTGATGAAAATAATCTTCTTGCTTCGGAGCCATTTAGAGTTGCTGCAGAAAATATCCAACTTAAATTTTCAGGAGCAATTTATGGTGCAGGTTTAGATTTGAAAAATGATTTTATCAGTTCAATTACTGAACCTCTTGCAAAGGTTATGCTGAAGGACAAAAAATCAAATGAAACTCTTAAAGATATTTGGGTAAATGATCCTTCAATGTTAAATCAGATAAAGAATGGAACATTTGGAGAATTCAGGGATATATTTCTTGATTTAAATAATTATTTAGGTAAAACAGTATATGTACAAGTTGAAATGATTGGAGAATCAAAAAACATCAAGCCCTTAATTGTTGATGATTATTTAATTCTAAAGGACTCAACTTCAATAGCTGAGAATCTGGCTAAAAAGAATTATACTGATTATGCCCTGCCAACAGAATACACTTTGATGCAGAATTTTCCTAATCCATTTAATCCTAATACAACAATTACTTTCTTTTTACCCGAAGCACAATATACAACACTTAAGATTTATAATGTTTTAGGAAAAGAAGTAAAGACAGTAGTAAATGAAAATTTAAAAGAAGGATATCATTCAGTAGATATTAATATGAGCAATGAGCCTTCAGGTGTGTATTTATACAGTTTGTCTGCCGGCAATTTCAGAGAGACAAAGAAATTATTGTTACTTAAATAATTATATCATTAAAGAAAAACCTTGAAGGTTTCTAAAGATAGTTTTACTCTAAACTAAAATCTGACAGAAATCTTTATTAAACCTTCAAGGTTGCTGTTCAAAAATTTTAATGAACAAATACAGTAAATAAAAAGGGTAAAAATTAATGAATAAAAGATTATCCGTAATAATATTTTTGCTTATACTCATATTTTATCAAAATATGTTCGGTAAAAACATAACCGGATTAACATCAGAAAAAGAACTTTTACTTAAATATAAGTACGAAATAATAAATGCGTCAGAACAATTAAATATATCTTCAAGAATAATTGCAAGTATAATCTATGCAGAACATAAGTTAAATTCTTAAATCCGAAATAGAAATACAGAAAGGACTATTTAAATATCAAAAAAAGGGATAAATTAGAGAAAAAAATATTCACCAATTGGGTGAAATAAATTTTCAACAATACTTATTCTTCATATG